>JASHQD010000069.1 GCA_030037755.1 Terriglobia bacterium | reverse complement strand
TGGTACGCCTGGCAGGATTCGAACCTGCGACCTTTTGCTCCGGAGGCAAACGCTCTATCCATCTGAGCTACAGGCGCGCTAAGTGGATTTTAGCCGTGCCTCGCACGGGGGTCAAGCGATTGCCGATTGCTAACGGCTGACGACTGACTGGCAGCGATGTTTTAAACTGTCGACTCTCGACTGCCAACGTCCTCAGTCTCTGCAGATCGGGTTCAACTCGCCGATCAATTCCTCGCGGCGCGTATTGCGGTCATCCCCGAGAGCAACCTCGAACTGGAATTCGTCGGGCATGTGCTCATTCAGGCAGGAATTCTCGATGCCTTGCACGAGGCGGCCCAGGTCAGCCTTGAGTTCCTTGCTGGCGCCGATGTAGGCGCACTCCTGGCGCGAAAAGAGGATGTAGACGCCGGACGTGGCCGGCACTTCTTCCTGCACGGTTTTGCTGTCGAAGGGAAACCACTTGCGATGATAGATCATCTCTCGTTTGTACCCGTCTTAGATTTTACTTGGATGATGCGAAGTGAAATCATACCCGCAACCGTCTGGCAGGCGCAACCTATTTGACTCTATCCGCTATGGCACGCCCCAACTGTAGCAGGGCGCCGGGCACGTCCAGACCCTCATTGTAAGCAACGACGCGTACGAAGACTCGTCCCTTGCGGAACATCAGCGTCCCGGGGTACAGCCGCGCTGCATCGCCCACTTGCGCGGGCTCGCTGCCGTGCGCCGGCTGGGATTCAAACACCTGAGCGGCTGCCGGCGAGCCATGCATCACGAAAACGTCGGCCACCGCATCGATCCTGTCGCGATATCGGTAATCGGAGGTGAAAGCCCGCTCCAAGCCAGCTTTGACGAACCGGTCGGCGTCGCCGTCGATGTACTCGTAGAGCCGGTCGGCCGGAAATATCCGGGTCGCGCCCGACTTGCTCCAGCCATCCGCTTGACCTGTTTCCGGCAAATACACGGCCGAAGCCGGCGCGAATTTCGAGCGGCAGCCGGCGGAGACGATGAGCATCGCAAGCGCTGCGGACACCATGACCTTTGTCGTCGGATTCTGCCTTTTCCCGGCAGGATATTGGGGGCCGCTTGGGTTTGAGCCCCTACGGGTGCAGGTGAAAGCGATTCTCCGAACATCGCCAACTGTCGACCGTTGATTGTCGACTGTCGGCTCGAGAACTCTTGGCTTGCGCCGATGCCGGCTCAGGCTACTTCTCATAAATCGCAGCATAGAGATCCTGGGCAGAACCCGTCGCCGTGGTGTTCACGCCGTAACGGACGAACCCGACGAGGGCATAAGCGGCAGTTGCGCCGGGCGAAAGCGGAGTATTCGGCTCTGTGGCGACGATGATCGGCCGCGGCGTCATATCTCCCGAGTCCTTGGTTCCGATAAGCAGATATCCGCGGGTCGTGTTCCCGCCGAACGCCGTGACGATGAAGCCTTCCGAAGCGAGTGCAGCTGCCGCATTTTTCCACGCCATTACCGGCCACATTCACTACACTCGTTTGGAAGACCGTGTTGCTGCTGCAACCAGTATTGCCGTGCAACAGGCGAGTGCCACATACCATGGAGTGCAGTTCCCCGTGCGCCGCCTTGGAATCGGCGAACCGTGGGCGGATGCTCCGTCCGATCTTTCAGAGTGATTATTCTTCATAATCAAACCCCTTTGCAAAGCCGAACTCCAAACCCCAAGCCTCGATTACCCTCTCCGCAGCAATATCTGGTTCGCTTGGGACCGGCTTTCGCCGACGCTGGTGACGTAGACCGCCGCTCGATCCTTCACCGGACAGGCGTACTCGCACGCGCCGCATCCAACGCAACGATTGGGATCCACGTGCGGCTGGCGAACCTGCTTGGGTCGTCCTTCGGAGTCGATGACGGTTGCCGTCGCGAGGTAGATCGCCTTAGGCGAGGTCGGGCACCATTCCTCGCAGACGATGCACTCTGTGGCCATCGACCAGGGCAGGCAGCGCCCCTGATCGTAGAAAGCGGTCCCCACACGGACCGGTTTCGCGCCCGGCTTGCTCGCTGCGGGCAGCCAGGCTTTTTCCTCCTGCGTGATTTCCCAAATTGCGCCCGTCGGACACACCTGGCCGCACAGCGTGCAACTCGGCTCGCAGTAGCCGACGCGTGGGACAAGTACCGGCGTCCAGAACCCTTCAACCCCGGCTTCGGCGAAGGCGGGCTGGATTGAATTATTCGGACAGACCTTGCTGCACGCGTCGCAGCGGACACAGCGCGCGAGGAAACTCGCTTCGTCGAGCGAGCCCGGGGGACGAATCAACCGCGGATCTCGCTCAGGGGCGAATGACGTGGCGCTGCGCAGCACCGGCACCAGCGCCGCGCCCGCAACTATGCCGGTGATGACTCTTCGTCGCGGCACCTGAGGACTCGACTGGGTAGCGGCGGGAGCCGGGAAGAACTTGAACCTGATGCGGCCGCTCGGGCAATCGCTCACGCAATTAAAACAGAGGTGGCACTCCGACTTGCGCCACTTCGCGCCCGGAATAGGATCGTCGCCGCCCTGGCAGTGCAGCAGGCAGCGCTTGCACTCATCGCAGGCGGTCGCGTTCTTCTCGATCCCGAGGATCGACCAGCGCGACACCACGCCGAGCAGCGCGCCGAGCGGGCACAGCGCTCGGCACCAGAATCGGGTCACGCGCAGGTTGAGCGTCATGATGGCGACGAAAATCAGCCCGATGAAGAAGGCCTGTCGAAAGTGCGGCTGCCTGAAACTCACGAGCGAGCTCTGCAGCAGGAACCGTAAGGCGTCGGCAACGAACCCTGCTCCCGGAATGCCGCTCCGGTAGAGCGCGCCCAACACGGCGACGAGTGCCACATTAGTCGCCGGAAGTGCCGAGAACGTCATCGAGCGAAACAGCAGCGCAATCGGGTCGATTACGGTGAGGACTGCTCCGCCCAACAGGCTCGCCACCAGGAGGGGGATCAGGATGCAATATTTCAGCGTCTGCCACGTCTTGTAGCGATTGGACTCGATTAGCCTCAATCCACGCTTCTTCTCCGACTTCAGGTTGCTGAAGAAGTGGTTCAGCGAGCCCAGCGGGCAGATCCAGCCGCAGAAGAACCGGCCGAGGAAGAATGTGGGAATGAGAATCGTCAGGCTCCAGAGCAGGCCGCGATAGAGCGCGTGCGTCGCCAGAGCATTCGAGAGTGCAATCAGAGGATCCGAGAGCAGAAAGATCGTGGGGTAGGGAACCGGCAGCCGGATGTCGCCGGTCGTCGCCTGGAGGGTCCCGGGATATTCGGTTCCGAACAGATGGATCAGAAAAAGGACGAAGAAGAGGACCTGCGAGAGGCGACGCAACCTGGGAAGAGCTGATTGACTCATAAATCGAGCTCGGATTCGCCTTCAGTTGCAGCGCAGGGCCACCGTCGGGTCGACATTTGTCGCCCGGCGCGCCGGCAAGTAGCAGGCCAACAGCGCCACCGCTGTCCAGACAACAGACACTCCCGCGTAAGTGAGGAGGTCTGTGGTTGCAACCTGAAAAACCATGCTCGAGATCACCCTGTTCAACGCGAGCGCCGCCACCAGGCCGGCAAGTTCACCTGGCAACGCAGGCAGAAGTCCCTGCCTGACGACCAGCGAAAGCACGTCCCCACGCTCGGCGCCCAGCGCAATGCGTATCCCGATTTCGTGCGTGCGTTGGCTAACCGAGTAGGAAATCACGCCATAGATGCCGATAGAACCGAGGACCAGCGCCAGCCCGGCAAATGCGCCCAGCAGAAGCATATTGACGCTTCGCGGGGTGAGGTACAGGGCCCGGCGTTCTTCCAGGGTCGTCACGTCGTACGGCGGTTGCCCCTTGTCGATGCTCGCAATCTGATCGCGCACTTCTTTGACCAGGCTCTTCGGGTTTCCCCTGGTTCGCACCGCGAGGTCCATGTGAAGCCCGCCGGCCTGCAGATACGGCCAATAGAGCTCGGGCGACGACTCACCTTCTGACCAGGGCCGAACGTCACCCACCACTCCCACGATGGTGGTCCAATCATTCTTCCCCGGCGTTCCTCCAATTCTCCGGCCGAGGCAATCTTCGTCGGGAAAAAACTCACGGGCGAAGGACTCGTTCACGGCAGCTACGCTCGGCCGCCCCTCTTGATCGGAGTCAGCGAAATAGCGTCCGCGAAGCAGAGGAATGCCCAGAGTACGGAAGTAATCCGGACTTATCGCGCGATATCTCGCGTCCACGGGCTGCGCTCGTCCTTCGATCGTCAGTCCTCGGAACAAGTCGCCAGCGTCCGAAGGCAGGCTGCTGCCTGCGGCGATCGACTCCACGCTTGGCAAGCTTCTGATTCTGTCGATCGCATGCTGAAAGAATTCAGCCTGGTCCCCGGGCTTAGCGTACTTCGAAGGCGTCAGGTTGACACTCAGGCTTAGAATGCGGCCGGGCTTGAATCCTGTGTCCATCTCCCGCAACCGGAGGAAACTTCTGAAGAGCAGTCCGGCGCCGATCAGCAGAACCATCGCCAACGCGACTTCGAACACCACCAGCAGGTTGCGAAGATGGTGGGCTGGCCGCCCCTCGGCCGCGCGGCGGCCTGCTTCCTTGAGCGATTCATTCAGGGAGACACGGGACGCCAGGAGGCCAGGGGCGAAGCCGAAGGCAACGCCGGTCAGCAGTGCGAGGCCCAGGTTGAAGCCCAAGACCCGGTAGTCGAGGCGGATGGGCTCAAGCGTTGGCAGGGTGGTCGAGATGAACGCAACCAGCAGATCCTTGCCCCAGGCGGCCACCGCGAACCCGAGAATCGCTCCTAACAAGGAGATGAGCGTGCTCTCGGTGAGAAGTTGCCGCAAGATGCGCTCCTTACCCGCTCCAAGTGCCATGCGAACGGCCATCTCGGCTTCACGCACGGAGGCGCGCGAGAGCATCAGATTGGCAACATTGACGCACGCGATGAAAAGCACGAATCCGACGGCGACAAGGAATACGGCCAGCGGAAGCTTCGCACCGGCGGTGATATCCTCGTGCCACGGTGTGACAGTGGCCCGTCTCTTCGTTCCTTTCCGAGCGGTCGATTGCAGGATCGTGTCAAGCTCGGCGCGCGCCTGCTCATAACTCGCTTCCGGCCTCAGGCGGCCGATCACGCGCACTACGAAGGGTACGGGCCCATCCGGCCCGGCCGAAAGCGGTATCCAGACGCTGTAGTCGGCGCCGTAGTGGTCAGGGACCAGAAAGCCGGCGGGAAGCACTCCCACCACTGTGTAAGTTTTCGCATCAATCGTCACGGTCTTTCCGATGACGGCGGGGTTGCTGCCGAAGTGTCGATTCCAGAAAGTCTGACCGATGACCGCGACCGGCGGTGTTCCTGGGCGATCCTCCTCGGACAAGAACACTCGCCCCAGAACCGGTCGAACTCCAAGGAGACGGAAGAACGAGGCGCTCGCCGTGCCGTAAGTCACGCGCTCTGCCTCGGATCCCCCCGTCATGTTCCCGCTGCCTTCAATATAGGCCGCAATCTCGCTGAGCGTCTGACTCCGGTTTTCCCAGGCAAGGTACTCACGCCCGCTCGAGAAAATGCGCCACGCGTCGGCGGAGATGTAAACCAGGCGGTTGGGTTCAGGATAGGGTAGAGGACGGAGCAGCACCCCATAGACAACCGCAAAGATGGCAGTGGTCGCCCCGATCCCCAGGCCGAGCGTCAATACAGCGGCGGCTGTGAAGCCGGGGCGCCTCCTCAGCATTCGCGCGCCGAAGCGAAGATCCTGCATCAAGGTTGACATGGGCTCCTTCCGTTGCCTCACCCGTCCATCTTCAACGTCCCGATCGCGGGGCGAAATACTCACGTCGCTCTTCTCATCTCGAAGCCTCTTACCGTGACGTAGGCAATCAGTGCGAAAAGGAAGAAGACCAACAGCATCCAGGCGATGCTCTGTAGCGACCCGATGACCGTCTTGTACACCTCGATCACCCATCGGTCGGAAGTCAGCTTGAGGATGTGGCCCTCTGAGTTCGGCGTGATGTACTTCTCCATCTCCCACAAGCGCGCCCCGCCGGATATGCCGACCACGAAGGTCGCAAAGAGGATGTATCGACGCCAGGTCGCAGCCAGCTCTGCTGAGACCAGCCGGTTCAGGATTCTGTCAATCGGACGGGAAAAAAGCAGCGCCACAAAAGTGGACATTGCGAGTGCGACGACAAACGTGACAATCAGCAGCCTGATGAACATGAGCCAACTCCTTTACGTCCTGATCACGCGAGCTCTGACGTTCTCGAAATCCATCCGGCCCAAACCGCGCTCCTGGGCGATCTTCAGGTAAAGCAGCGTGTTCGCATCGAGATTCCAGTAGGTCTTGGCGGCATAGGCGTCAGCCGCCACAGGATCGGTGCTTGCAATTACCGTCTTCTTCAGCTCGACGTCCGCCAGGCTTCCGCCCGTGGGACCATTGCGCACCAGGATCCGGTAAGCGTCGATGATCGTAAGCGCGGGGCGCGCCACCTCTGCGAAGTCCACCATGCTCGTGTGAATGTCCTGGTGCAGCCGGTCGCGCGGGCCGCTCACGGCGCCCAGCCAATTCTTCATGCCCAGCGTGACGCCGGTCAGGCTGTGATGCTTGGCGATCGGTATGTTGATGATCTTGTCGGCGAAGAGCACGGGCTCGAGCACGAGCCACGATCCGAGGCTTGCTCCCAAGTTCGTCTTCTTAAGGAGGTGGTCTTCAGGCAGAGGAACTTCAGCGCCTTCGGCGACTGCCGCTGCCGGGATGCCGCTGCGCGAGAAGCAGCGACGCGGATCATTGCAGCTTACGTCGGTCACGATCACGCGGCGCGCGCCGGCGTCCCGGCAGAGTCGCACGACCTCGGCAACAACTTGAGGATTGGTGTTGGCCGCCTGATCGGGCGTACGGTCCCAGCCGATATTGGGCTTGATCAGGACAACGTCACCGGCCGCGACGAACCGCCTCATACCGCCCAGTTCATCGATCGATCTGCGTGCCAGCAGCCGCGGGTCGTCGCCTTGAGCGATCACCATGGCCGGCAGGTTAGGGTCGGAAGGGATTACCTCACGGATCTTGTAGGCCCCGCTCTCACTTTCCTCGGGCTGCCGGCTGCGGGCGCCCAGCCAGACGCCGAGTCCCGCCGTAGCCGCGCCAAGGCCGCTCACGCGCAGCAGCCTCGTTAAGGCGTCGCGACGACTTCCACCGTCATCCATCGCTGTCCTCGCGGTGGGATGCTCTTCTCCTCATCTCATTAGCCGATGCCCATGCGGGGACCTGCCGTAACCTTGGTCACAACAGGCGGTGATGGTGGGCACTGAGCGCTTACGCCGTCGGGCGTGAGGTATGGACAGGGACAAATTGCGCGCGGGCTGGCAGCAGCCCCCGTATGGCCCCATCGAGGTTGAGGCGTGTCCGCGAGAGCCGCGAACACTATCCGTGCCCGTCCCACGCGGCGGACGTTTCTGCAGACCTGCGCGCTAGGTGCGGCCGCGTTCGGTTCCGGACGTGCAATCGATAGAGCCTCCGGGACAGCCGGGCTGCCCTCTTCCACCTTGACGGACAAACAGGCCGATAAATCAAGGGTCGTCATAGCGCGCGATCCGGGGCTCAGGGGTTCTGGAACGAGCCTCGATTCCGACCGTCTTCTGAAGTTGCTCGATCGGGCCATTCAGTCGTTCTACGGCGCCGACTCGCCGCTGGATGCCTGGAAACGCGTGGTCCGGCCGGGCGAGTGCGTCGGGCTGAAGATCAATTGCCTGGCCGGACGCGGCGCATCGACGACGGTGAAACTGGTCGAAGCCGTCATCGAGCGGCTGCAGCAGGCCGGGATCACTAACATCGTGGTTTGGGACCGCCTGAACAGCGACCTCGAAAGCGCCGGATTCCGCGCCGGTTCGTCGCGGCCGGGCGTGCAATTCATCGGCAACGACACCGCCGGTTACGAAGATGGGCTTGCGATCCACGGCAGCGTCGGTAGCCTACTCAGCCGGACGTTGACGCGAACCTGTGACGCGGTGATCAGCCTGCCGGTCCTCAAGGATCACGGCATCGCCGGCATGACGTTCGCCCTCAAAAACTTCTTCGGAGCCATCCACAATCCGAACAAGTACCACCTGACCGTCGGCGACCCGTACGTTGCGGACGTGAACATGCTTCCTGCGATCCGGCAGAAGATCCGGCTGCATATCGGCGACGCCACCGCCGTGCAGTACGAAGGCGGCCCGTCGTTCCTGCCGCAATGGTCCTGGCGATTCAACGGGCTCGTGGTGGGCACCGACCCCGTGGCTCTCGATTACGTGGGCTGGCAGTTGATCGAGCAGAAGCGGGCGTCGGAGGGCATGAAATCGCTGGCGGCGCTCAACCGCGCCCCGAACTACATCGCGACGGCCGCCGACAGCGGGCATCGCTTGGGCACAAACGACCCCAAGAGGATTGAGCGATTGGAGATCTGATGTGCGCGCACCGCAATTTTACCGAACGAAGCCGTCAGGTTACTGAGAAATATAGTACTTCTGTTTTTGGAATTGCTCTAAAGCCGTTAGGTTATTGAAAAGGCAGGAGGTTACGCTTAGAAAGCCGTTAGGTTACTGGAACTAGGGCAATTAGGGCCTTTCGAAGGGCGCGAAAACCGTGATTTTGAAGGCAAAATCCGTGGATCGCAGGTCGTTTTTGAGGGTTGCGGGGGCTACTTTGCCGTGCCTTGCTGGTTGCGGGTTGGCCTCGGCCGCGTCGCCGTCGCTGGGATTGCGCCTGCTTCTGCCCGCCTCCGACCCGGACGCACAATTTACGGTCGAAGCGAAGTACTACGAGAAGCTCGGTTACAGGAAAATCAAGTGCAAGCTCTGCCCGCGCGAGTGTGTGATCGACGACCGCGAGCGCGGCTACTGCGGCGCGCGCGAGAATCGCGGCGGCACCTATTACAGCCTGGTGTACGCGCGCGTGGCGACGGCGCACATTGACCCGATCGAGAAAAAGCCACTGTTCCACTTCCTGCCCGGTACTTCGGCCTTCTCGATCGCCACCGCCGGCTGCAACGTGAACTGCAAGTTCTGCCAGAACTGGGAAATCTCACAGGTCCGGCCGGAGCAAGTGCGCGGAGCCTACATGCCGCCCAGGGACCTCGCGGCACTCGCGAAGCAATACCAGTGCCCGGCGATAGCCTACACGTACAGCGAGCCCGTGATCTTCTATGAGTACGTCGCCGACTCGGCGGACGCCGGTCACGCGCAGGGCATCCGCAGCGTGGTGATCAGCGGCGGTTACATCCAGCAGGAGCCGCTCAAGAAGTGGTGTCACAACCTGGACGCCATCAAGATCGACCTGAAGTCGTTCTCCGAGAAGTTTTACAAAGAGGTGGTAAACGGAGAGCTGAAGCCGGTGCTGGAGACGCTGGTGACGATCCGCAAGCAGGGGACGTGGACCGAGATCGTCTACCTCGTGATTCCGACCTTGAACGACAGCGATGCCGAGTTCAAAGCGGCGGCGCAGTGGGTGAAGTCGGACCTCGGGCCGGACGTACCCGTTCACTTCACGCGCTTCCATCCGGAATACCTGCTGACGAATCTGCCGGACACGCCGGTCGAGACGCTCGAGCGCGCCAAGGCGATCGCGGACGCCGAGGGACTGCACTACGTTTACGTTGGCAACGTGCCCGGTCATCCCGCGGAGAACACGCAGTGCCCGAAATGCCGTCGCGTGATTGTCGAACGGCAGGGGTACACCATCGGGCAGATTCACTTGAAGAAGGGGAAGTGCGGATTCTGCGGGCAAACGATTCCCGGAATTTGGACATAGTCGCGGGAGGCGATGAATGCACCTGAGTCACAGAGTAAATTTCCGGTTGTTCCTCCTGCTGCTGGCGATCGTCAGCGTGTTGCTGTGCTGTCCGCATCGCTTGGGCAGCGCTCAATCGACGAAGGTCAGACCTGCGGGAGTCGCCGGCGGATTCTATCCTGCCGACGCGCAGGACCTCACCAAAATGGTGGATGGCTTTCTGGCTGCCGCCCAGCCAACCGCGCTCAATGGGCCGCTGGTGGCGCTGGTCTCCCCGCACGCTGGATATCCGTTCTCGGGTGCGGTGGCGGCGTACTCTTACGCGCTCTTGCGCCGCCGAAAATTCGCGCGCGTCGTGGTGATCGCGCCCAGTCACTACGAGTCGTTTCCGTTCTCATCCATTTACGACGGCGACGCCTACTCGACCCCCCTCGGGCAGGTGCCTCTGGACAAGGAATTCGCCGCCAAGCTCGCCGCCCTGAGCCCGCTGATCCAGATCTCCGGCAAGGGCCACGGCGAGATTCAGGGTCAGTGGGAGCACGCCGTTGAGGGCGAACTTCCGTTCCTCGAGCGCGTGCTCGGCGACTTCAAGTTGGTGCCGATCGTGATGGGCGATCAGAGCTACAAAACATCGCGCGCACTGGGCGTGGCGCTGGCCCAACTGATTCCGCAGGAGGGCCAGAACGGGAACGGAGATTACAGCACGCTCATCCTCGCCAGCTCCGATCTTTCCCACTATCATCCGTACGACGACGCCGTCGCCGAGGACCACAAGACGCTGAACGCGATCGAGGAATGGGACTACTTCAACCTCTCGCTCAATTCCGAGAGGCGGGTATGGGAAGCGTGCGGCGGCGGCGGAATCGTGGCGGCCATGATCGCGGCGGAACGCCTCGGAGCGAATCGCGCCACGATCCTGAAGTACGCGAACTCGGGCGATACCACGGGCGATAAGAGCCGCGTGGTCGGCTACGGCGCCGTGGCCATCACGAAAGACGCCGCAGCGCGCAGCGCGAAGAACGGCGAGTTCAAGTTGAGCGGCAAAGAACGCGGCGCCCTGATGAACATCGCGCGCAGGTCCGTGGAAACGGCAGTGCGCCAGGGTAAGCTCTACGACTGCTCGCCCGGCGGGCTCCAGGCGCTTGCCCTCGATCGCGGCGCCTTCGTCACCCTCAAGGAAAGGGGCGGCCTGCGCCGATGTGTAGGCTACATAA
>JASHQD010000068.1 GCA_030037755.1 Terriglobia bacterium | reverse complement strand
ACCGTCCTGAGTAAATGCTGCTTGAGAGAAGACTGCTGGCAAAGCTGACGCGACGGAAATCAAGGGATTATGCACGTGTGGAGCAATGGGCTGACCCGTGTCCTCTGTCCGCCGGCATCTGGGTAAGCGGTGCCGATGCAGGCATCGAACCTTTTCCTTGCGCGCGCTACGAGTCGATCTCTCCCCTCCCGCCATGGCGAATGACGAACGCTCTTTCCGGGTTTCGGCTTGCTGGATTTCGGACTCGAATTCGAGCCTAAGATTTTCGACGGCATTTGTTTGAAGTTCCAGCGACACGCACGGCTTGCGCCGCGTTCCGGACGGCTGACGTCAGAAAGCTTTTCCGTGCCCGCGCGAGCAGGGATGGTTCTTTTCTTGACGTCCCCTTTTTACAGAAGCTGCAGCAAGGTGCGAGTGCTAAACTGCAGATGCTCGGCTTCGAAGAAACGATGGTAAACGGGCACGGGGCTCGCACGCCTCTCGGCGCCTTCATCGGCCGGCGTCCGGTGATTCGTGGTGTCGTTGTCGCAGACCGGAAATCGAGGTCCGCGCCGGCCCGCCCCACGCCCCAAGAAAGGACGGCTTTCATGAGCATCGACTTCAAGACTTCCGGGATTCACCACCTTGCACTCCGGTCGAGCGACCTCGCCCGATCGAAGCAATTCTACGCTCAAACGCTGGGCTTTCCAGTGGTATTGGAGAATCCGAATCTGTTCATCTTCCTTGCCGGTTCTACGGCTGTCGGAGTGCGCGGACCTGACGCCGCCACCTCGAAAGGCGACGTGTTTAACCCGTTCCGGGTGGGCCTGGACCACCTGGCGCTCGCCTGTGCCGATGAGGCGGAACTCGAAAGAGTCGCGGCAGCATTGTCACAAGCTGGTGTGGACAACACGGGAGTGAAGATGGACCCAACCCTGGGTAAGCGTTACGTCGCCTTCAAGGATCCCGACCGGATCGCCTGGGAGTTTTACATGGCCTAGAGCGAGCGGAAGCTCGAACGAACGGGCAGGATTGCGCACCTCGGGTTTTTGCACAGGGCGATCCGGGGAAGAAGCCCTAAGCAAGGCCATTCTTCACATCCTGAATCATCTGCCGGACGGTTGCGATCAACTGGGAAACATCATCGTGACAGATGCCGAACAGCTGTTCGGTGTTGACCTGGAATGGCCATGCGCCAGAAAGTCGCGCGCGCCCATGACCCCTTTCCACTTCATATCGGGGTAGCTGCTCAACAAGCGGCCTTCCGTCTTGCGGTCAATCGCCTTGAATTTCTCGCCCGCCGCGATCCGGATCATGCAGATGGCGTCCATGGCATCGATCCCGGCCTCGCTCGTCTGGAAATCAGAAGGCCTCTCCATTCTCGCAAACCTTCGCGGAATGCGTTCCAGCACCTCCAGGATGCTGGTGAGGCGCTCGATCAAGAGGGTTGCGTCATACATACACGGCCTCTCTCTCGA
This sequence comes from Terriglobia bacterium, assembly GCA_030037755.1. Lineage (GTDB taxonomy): Bacteria > Acidobacteriota > Terriglobia > UBA7540 > UBA7540 > Gp13-AA77. Next base: position 1,217 of record JASHQD010000068.1, on the reverse strand, counting down.
TGCGCTCGCGCAGTCGGGCGTTGGTGAGCCCCCGCAATTGCACGAGATCCGTGGGCCGCCCCAGCCAGGCCTCGAGTTCCTGTTGGAGCATGGCCGCCTTGAACAAGTTCGGAGCGTCCGTGTCGAATACGATGTCAACGTCGCTTTGCTCGTTCGCCCGATTCCGGGCATAAGAGCCAAAATAGCCCAGCGCGAGCAAGCCATATTCCTCAGCGTGCCGTTCCTTAAAGGCCTTTAGCAGAGCTTCGAGTCGTTCGCACGGTAAGATGGGAGCACTCATAGTAATCTCCAAATGGTCAAAGGAACTGGCGCAAGAACGAATCAGGACTCCAAGCACAAGCCGGGACTGTAGCATGCCCATTCAATGAACGCCAAATCCATGCTCCCTGACACACCTAAGCTTATCGCGTCCTGCCGTTTCAGCGAATGTTGGCCGGGCCATCAAAAAATACTTGACTCTCAGCCATTCGGGTATATAATGCAGTCAATAAGGATGTGATACTGATTCGGTTAATCGCCCGGCCGCGCTGTCATTCGACTTCTTCGACCAGCCCATCGAGCAGTTTTCGTCCCAACGCGCCAAAGCCAGCAAACCCATTAGGTTTAAACCTAATGGCATCAGCTATTTACATCAGAAATGGTCGTTGCCAAACCCATTATGGTTATCTCGAATGTTTTCAGCAATTTAACCTCGAAAAAAGGCGGCTTTTCAGCAAAAGGGTAGTGCAACGCTCTCGAAACCGCTGCTGGTCGTGTGCCCGTCACAGCGTGTCGTGCTCGCCGACACGACATGTCGTGACGTGCAGGCGAGTAGAGGGCAAAAACATCCCTACAATCGAAGCTGGAATCTCGCATGGAATCAGCGGGTTGACGGGAAAGCTTCATCCACAGATTACGCAGATTACCCAGGTTACCCAGATTATGCAAATTATGCAGATTGACAGTCGGGTGGCCGCGAGGGCGGGTAGGAGTTTTCCCCAGGCATCAGACCTTCCGGCGGGATTCACCGCTGGCGGGTTCTCGATACAAGGCCTGCGCACAGGGGGCGCGAGGGCGGCCACAACGGCCGCCCATCCGGTAACCGCCGCAGGCAAGGTAGGTGAGTTGAAATGCGGACGCTCCCGCGTTCCGCGCGACGAATCACCCGGTCTGATCGGCAGTTCACCCGATCAGATCGGCAGCTCAGCCGGTCACATCGAAGACTCAGTTGGTCAGGT
>JASHQD010000067.1 GCA_030037755.1 Terriglobia bacterium | reverse complement strand
AAGATAGCCGGTGCGTCGCTTGGCTTCAATCGGCTGATCGACCACGTCAAATCCGGCCACGCGCACCGTGCCTTCGGTCGGCGGGAGATACCCCGTGATCACGCGCATCGTGGTCGTCTTGCCGGCGCCGTTCGGGCCCAGGAATCCGAGCACCTCTCCCTTTTCTACCCGGAAGCTGACATCGGTCACCGCCCGAGTGGGTCCGTAGCGCTTGGTCAATCGCTCGACTTCAATCATGATGATTCATCCTTGAGGAGACGAGATTAATGGCCGCGGAGACGCGTGCCTGGACCGGACAGCCCGCGCAGTAAAACGCCGATCGTTCAGGGGACCTGGAATCAGGTTGGGAATCAACCGCGAGGCCCGGAAAATCCTTAGCTGATCTGTTCGGAGCGTCCGGTCAGTCCGCGCACGAAAGGCTGCCGTGCGCAGACCCAGATAACTAGGATTATCAAAAAACGGGGGCGGTTGCCAAGGGGCTATTGCAACTCGCGCTCGAGCGGCCGATTTGAACCAGGATCAGCCGCGAGAGAGAGAGGAATCGTTGCCGGCGAATTGGCCTTGAAGAGGGAAGGCTATAGGCTGACAATGAGGCAGGGCCCAGTGCCAAGGCGATGACTCCCGGTCGAATGAAGCTCAGTCTGACGATTCTCTGTGCTGTCTTTGCGCTGATCCTCGGTGAGTTGTGCGGACTTCGATCCGAAAGCGCGTCCCGTTCCGCTCTGGAAGCGCGCGGCCAGCACGCCGGTTGGTCCCGCGATCGAGCTTTCCAGGATCGGCAGGGCGGGAACCGATCGTCAGCGCGTCTGCAGTCGCGTCTGAACGCTCTGATGGCCGGGCGGTTGGGCGACGTGATCGTCAGCGATCCCCGGACCGGCGAAATCGCAGCCGCCTGGAACCTGGAGTCGGGACTTCGCGATGCTTATCCGCCGGGATCGACGGTGAAAATCGTGGAAAGCGCCGCGGCGCTGGAGGAAGGCCTGATTACGCCGCAGGATCGGATCTACTGCCGGCGAGTTCCGCCGATCCTGGGTGAGAAGTATCACTGCGTGCATCCGGCGTCGCGATCCGGCTTTACACTTCCATTGGCGCTGGCGAATTCCTGCAACTACTACTTCGCCGTTTTGAGCCTGCAACTGACGCCAGCGACACTCTCCCACTGGTATTCCGTTTTCGGCTTTTCCCCGCCAGGGGCGGCGAGTCCGACCGCGGCGGAACGCGTGATCATCGAGGCGGACGTCCGCCGGAAGGCGCTCGCGGCCCTTGGCGAGGCCGATGTGGTTGCGACGCCGGCTCAAGTTTTGGAGGCGTACTCGGCGGTCGCGACCGGAGGCGAGTTCCGGCGCTTGTGGGGTCCGGGCGAAGAGCAGAAAGCCCCGTTGTTCGCGCGTCGAATTCAGCTGCGGCCCTCCACGTCTGCGGCCCTGATCGATGGCCTTGCCGGGTGCGTTGAGTTTGGAACCTGCAAGGAGGCGGCGGTTGCGGGCGTGCGCGTGGCCGGCAAAACCGGCACCGCCACGGCGCTCGATGGCAGCGGCGCCACGCACGCCTGGTTCGCCGGATTCGCGCCGGCTGAGGATCCTGAAATCGCGATTGTGGTGTTTCTCAATCGCGGTACCGGCGCTCATAGCGCGGCGCCGCTGGCAGGCGCAATTCTCCGGGAATACTTTGCAGCGCGGAATCAATGAGCGGGCTGCGATTGAATCTTGTGTATCGGACGCGAATTGTAGTTCTCGCACTAACGCTGCCGATCTTGCCGAGCACGGTGGGCCGGGCTCAAGTTCTTCGCGTCCGGATTTCTTCGCCTGTAGCGGCGGTGTCGTCACCGCCGACGGCCGCTCGCCGTCAACGCTCTGTCACGATCACCGTCGATCTCGACGAGTACGTGGAGGGCGTGCTGGCAGGCGAAGCATCGACTCTCGAGAGTCCCCAGGCGCTCGACGCGATGGCCGTAATCGTTCGAACCTGGGCTTTGAGGTATCGCGGGCGACACCGCGCTCAAGGATTCGATTTCTGTACCCTGACGCATTGCCAGGTGTTCCGGCGCGCGCAGGATTCAGCGGGCGGCTACAGCGACGCCGTGGTGCGGGCGGTCCGCGACACTCGGGACGAAGTGCTCGAATATGAGGGCGCGCTTGTTGATCCTTATTTCGGCGCCGACTGCGGTGGCACTACTGAGTCCCCCGCTGACGTCTGGCCGGATAAGAATCTTCCCTATCTCCAGGCATCACCCGATCCGTACTGTGCCGGCAGTTCGCATTCGAGCTGGCGGCGCGTGATTTCGGTCCAGGTTCTTGGCGATATTCTGCGGCATGACATGGGTGCGCCACTGCAAGGTCGGGTTGGCAGTATCGAGGTTGCATCGCGGGACTCTTCGGGCCGCGCTCGGACCTTAACCGTCCAAGCCGGAGCGCCGCTCATCATCGATGCCAATCAGTTCCGCTACGCCGTCGGTCGCCGGCTCGGTTGGGACGAGATCAAAAGCAATCTCTACGCCGTTCAGCGGCGCGGCGACGAGGTGGTGTTTACGGGCCGCGGGCTCGGTCACGGCGTGGGACTTTGCCAGGCTGGCGCCGAAGAAATGGGCCGGTTGGGCATCAACTACAAGAAGATTCTGGCGCAGTACTTTCCAGGCACTACGGTCGTACAATTTCGCTCCCCCGCTGACCCGGTGGCATCGAGCGAGCACTTTGAGCTGGCTTATCCTGAAACTCAACAGCGCTGGGTGAGCGAAAGCTTAAGCGAGCTCGAGCGATCGAGGAAGGAACTGGCGATATCCGGCAGCGATTGGCCGCCGAAAATACGCGTGCAGACGTGGGATAGCACTGCCGATTTCATGGGAGCAACTGGCCAGCCCGGCTGGGTCGGGGGCACCAACGACGGCACGTCGATTTTTCTCCAGCCGCTCGCGACGCTCGCTGCCAAAGACATCCTGAAGGCGACGCTACGCCACGAAGTCGCACACGTTGCGGTCCACCGGCTCCGCGCTCGGGCCGTACCGTCGTGGTTCGAAGAAGGGCTCGTCCTGCATCTCACAGGCGAGCAGGTCGATGCCGACTCACATCCGGCGTCGAGCGGGCGGACTCTGGGCGAAGCCATCGCACGCTCCAAATCAGAAGCGGAGATGCGCGAAGCTTACGCGCGAGCCAGTCTGCTGGTGCGGGAACTTGCCCGGGGTCGCGGAGAGGAAGCGCTGTGGCAGGTCCTCGAGCATCCCACACGGGCCGACCTCGAATGGCTCACGAAGGAGTCGGACCGGCCGCTGGGTCCGTGACCAGCGGCAGCGTGAGACGGGCAAAAGCTAGCGTCCAGAAAAGCCAGCCCAGTGAGATGAGAAGAAGGGCCGCGCCGATGCGGATCGCGAGCTGCGTATAGTCCCAGAATCCGGGCTTCACCAGCGGATGCCAGATGGCGATAAGCCAGGCGAGTCCGCCAAAAATGCAAACGCCGAGCAATCCTGTCAAAAACTTGACAGCGCGCGCTGGACGCTGCATGGGCTGCGCCGCAACCCGCTTCTCACTCGTCCGAACCGCACTCGAGAGCGTCAAAAGCCAGGTCATCAGAACTCCGGCCAGGAATATCCAAACCAGAAACTCGACGGTCCAGAGTATCTTCCCGACCAGCATGTAGCTGACGGGAATCCGCAGGTGCAGCGACAGGAACGACGCCACGTTGAGGGCGTGGTCGTTCAACCAGCCAAAGCAGAACCCGCCCACAATAGCCAGTGCTAAGGCGACGGCGAGTATTGCCAGGGCCGGGGCGAATCGCCTGCTGCCGAATCGAAAGCTCGCGCGGAATCGCAATCCGCTGTCGACCCCCGTTGCCGCGGCTGATGCGCCCGCCGTCGTGAAGGCAACAATGGCCACGGCGATCGCGGCAAGAACGACGATCCACAGGAATGCGAGGATCAATACCAGCGCCGAAGACTCCGGAAGCCACAGCCACTCGTAAGCCGCAGCGCCCCAGCCACCGAAAATCGCAGCCATCACGACCACGTAAAGCGGGCTGCGCGCGAGAACGCCCATGCTCCACGGCCAGGATCGGCAGCCGGTTTTGAATCTATTCAGCACAGTGATTCCTCAATGGGTCACGGTGACCGTCACGCTTTCGGTTGACGACTGCCGCGCGGGCTCGTACATCGGCAAGACGCGCGCCGGACTCGCCTGATAGGTTCCCGGCTCGACGGCTTTCAACAGGTAATGAAACTGTCCCTGACCGCGATGGAACGTGGTGGAGAACAACGCCGCGCGATCATCGTGAAATTCGCGCTGCGTGTAATAGAAATCCCACCACGAAGGCTGCTGCTTCAGCTCGTACAGATTCTCCTGCTCCACGAACTCGAGGCCCGCCGGAATGGGATCTTCGATTTGAAGATACTGCTCGTCGCTGGTGGCATTCACCGTCAGCCTGACCTCGATCACGTCGCCGCTTTTGAGTGGACCATTGACGGGCTGCTCGGTGTACACGAAATGGTCGCCAACCTTCTCCGGAACCAGCTTGAAGTAATCGCGGAGCACGTTGAGCGCGGTCGCGCCGGTTGGAGACGGCTCGGGATTGCGCTGGAAATACGATGCAAATGCCGACCAGTAGAGGACGCCCGGACCGCTCTTGATGATGCGCACCTGGTTGCCGCCGGAGTGAAGCTGCGAGGCGTTT
>JASHQD010000066.1 GCA_030037755.1 Terriglobia bacterium | reverse complement strand
TCCCTGCCGCTCATCGATGCGAGAAAGATCGTCCAGGGCGTCGTCCAAAGCCAGAAGCTCGTCGTCTCCGCTGACGGGCAGAGCCTCCAGATATTCGAAAGCGATCCTGCATCCCCCCTCGCGTTTGGAGGCTCGACGTTCGCGGGCGTAGTCCACAAGAATTTGACGCATCAGGCGGGAAGCGACGGCGATGAAATGCGCCCGGTCCTGCAGGTCCATCGGTTGGCCTTCCGACAGTCGGAGGTAGGCCTCGTGAACCAGCGCCGTGCTTTGTAAGGTATGATCCGGCCGCTCGGATTGCAGGTGGTAGTGGGCAAGGCGCCGCAGCTCCTTGTAGACGAGAGGCGCTAAAGCGCGAAGGGCGTCTTCATCGCCCTGCTTCCAGCGATGTAAGAGTTCAGTGAGCTGACCGGGCTGATCTTGGGGCACGCTTACCCCACCCCCTTCCCCAGTATACTCGTCGGACCGAAGATTCGTTAATCACCTTTGATTTCTTCGGGATAGTAAGCGCAGCGCGGACCTTTCCGCAGGTTCGCGGCCTTTCGCGTCGGCCCGCGAAGAATTTTCTCTGGCCGATGAGGCGTTTCGTCCGCGCTTTCCGCCTTTCTGTACGTGCACGAGGCTCAGCTAAGGGGCTACCAAAGAACTCTTCCAACAAAGAGAGGAGAATTAAAATGAAAAGGATCCAGGTAGTCATGTATTCGGCGCTGCTATTGCTGTTCTGCAGCGCGTTCAGCCAGGCGCAGCAGCGCACGGAGACGGCAAAAGACACCGATTCCGCCGCCGGCACCAGCGTGATCACCGGGATGGGTGCCAAGGATCACGTCCCGCTGTGGCTGACCTCGACCACCCTTGTGCACTCGAATATCTTCCAGACTTCGACGGAAGAGGTCGGCATTGGCACCACCGCGCCTGGTACCACCGCGCCGGGTGCCACGGTTGACGTGAATGGCCCAGTCAACGCCTCCAGCAGCTTTAATCTCAATGCGAAACCGCCGACTTATACCGTCCTCTACACCTTCACCGGGGGAGCAGACGGAGCGGTTCCCGAAGCTGGCCTGGTCCGGGACGAAAAGGGCAACCTCTACGGCACCACATCGAGCGGCGGCAACGACTCAGGCTGCAGCAGCCTCGGTGTTCCCGGGTGCGGAGTGGTCTTCACGCTAGACGTGGCAGGAAACCAGACCGTGCTCTACACCTTCACTGGAGGGACGGACGGAGGAATACCTTTCGCAGGCGTGATTCGGGACGCGAAGGGCAACCTCTACGGCACCACATCGAGCGGCGGCAGTGGCACTCTCCCTGCCGGAACGGTCTTCAAACTGGACAACACCGGCCAGGAGACAGTGCTCCATAGCTTCTGCTCCGCTACGAACTGCGCGGATGGCGACACACCCTATGCACCCGTGATCGGTTACGCGGGCAACCTCTATGGCACTACTGCTGGCGGCGGCGAGTTCTGTGTCGAGTACGGCGGCTGCGGGGTCGTGTTTAGGGTGGACCGGGCCGGCAACGAGACCGTGCTGTACAACTTCTGCCCGAACGGTTACGGCAACTGCACGGACGGATACGCTCCCCAGGGTGGTCTGCTCCATGACGCTGCGGGCAACCTCTACAGTACAACTAATGGCGGGGGCGCTAACGGCATGGGAACGGTTTTCAAGCTATCCGCGACCGGTGCGGAAACGGTGCTCTACAGCTTCGCCGGCGGCGCAGACGGAGCAAACCCCCTCGCGGGTCTAATCCGGGACGAGGCTGGCAACTTTTACGGCACCACTTCCGGGGGAGGGCCCTCCGGCTGGGGAACCGTGTTCATGGTCGATCCGGCGGGCAACGAGACTGTCCTCTACAGCTTTACCGGCGGCACTGACGGCGGATTTCCCGAAGCCGGCCTGGTCCGGGACGAAAAGGGCAACCTCTACGGCACTACTTTTTTCGGCGGCCCCGCCTCCCCCTGCTCTTCTTTCTGCGGCGTTGTTTTCAAGGTGGACACCTCCGGCGTGGAGACCGTGCTCTACAGCTTTACGGGGGGTGCGGACGGGTCGAATCCTGCTGCGGGCTTGATGCTGGGCGAGGCGGGTGACCTTTACGGCACTACTGCATACGGCGGCGCCGACTCTGACCCGGCATGCCAAACCGGAACCGGCTGTGGCGTGGTGTTCAAGCTCACGCCTCGATAACGATGGCTAACGCAGCTTAAGAGAGTAGGCAAACCTCCTTTCAATGCAGTGCCGGGCAGAGGTTCGCTTCGCCGGGCTTCGTAAATCAGGCTTTAGTTGAAGCTGTGCCCCGATACAAAGTGACCCACCACCCATCAAAGTAGCCCACTACCTTGATTTCTTCGGGATAGTAAGCTCAGCGCGGACCTTTTCTCCAGGTTCGCTGCCTTTCGCGCCCGCCCCCGCGAATAATCTCTCCGGCCGATGAGGCGTTTCGTCCGCGCTTTCCGCATTTCTGTCCGAGCACCAGAAATCAATGGATGGGTTCGGGAAGAACTCTTCCAGGAAAAGAGAGGAGAACCAAAATGAAGAGGATCCAGTTAGTCATGTATTCGGCGCTGCTATTGCTGTTCTGCAGCGCGTTCAGTCAGGCGCAGCAGCGCACGGCGACGGCAAAGAACACCGATTCCGGCACCGACACCAGCGCGATCACCGGGAAGGGCGCCAAGGATTACGTCCCGCTGTGGCTGACCTCAACCAGCCTGGGGGACTCGAAGATCTTCCAGACTTCGACGGGAGAGGTCGGCATTGGCACCACCGCGCCCGCTGCCACGCTTGACGTGAATGGCACAGTCAACGCTTCCAGCAGCTTTAATCTGGGGGGCTCCGCCTTTGCATTTGGCAACGCCTCCATCGGGAACGCCTTCTTGGGGTTCTCCGGGAACTCCACCCTGACGGGCGCCCAGAATACGGCCACCGGCTCCGGGGCGCTCGAATCGGACACCACAGGTGCACTCAACACAGCCAACGGCGTCGCGGCGCTAGCGTATAACCTCACCGGGAGTAATAACATGGCCAGCGGTTACGCAGCGCTTCAATACAACACCACAGGGTCCAACAACACGGCCAGCGGTTTCGAAGCGCTCAATGGCAACACCACAGGGTACGACAACACGGCCAGCGGTACCGAAGCGCTCGTTGACAACACCACGGGGAGCGAAAACACGGTCTACGGCTTTGCTGCGATGGAGTATGGCACCGGTTCCTATAGCACGGCCATCGGCCTCGATGCGCTCCACGGCAACAACCTCCCGGACAACACCGGCAGCTACAACACAGCGCTGGGCTGGATTTCCGGATACACACTTGATGGGTCTGCCATAACCGGGTCCAATAACACTGCTGTGGGAGGCTACTCCGCATTCTCCACCGGAACACTCACGAATGCCACGGTCATCGGTTACGGCGCAGAGGTTGGCCAGAGCAATGCCCTGGCGCTGGGCGGTCCGCTGGGTAGCGGCTACAACGTCAACGTGGGCATTGGCACGGCGACGCCCTCGAACGTCTTCACCATCGCTCAAGGCGCCGGCGCAGCCATTAGCGATGGCTGGACCACCTACAGCTCACGCCGCTGGAAGACCAATATTCAAACGCTGCACGGCGCATTGGACAAAGTCGAGCAGCTCCGCGGCGTCTCCTACGACCTGAAAGCGAACGGCAAACACGAAGTGGGAGTCATTGCCGAGGAAGTGGGCGCGGTGGTTCCCGAAGTTGTCACCTGGGACAAGAACGGCAAGGACGCCCAGAGTGTCGATTACAGCCGCCTCACCGCGCTGCTGATCGAGGCTACGAAAGAGCAGCAGAGCCTCATTAACCAACAGCAGGCGCAGATCAGGGCGCAGCAAGCCCAGATCGCCCGCCTCGCTTCGCAAGTGAAGACGATCCAAGTTTCGCTCGAGACCAGCGGGCAGACCGGGTCGGAGGTTCGCACCGTGAAGGCTAAGGTGCGAACAGTCCAGCAGTAACCGCAAAAAAGTGATGTCGTCGCCACCCGCGGCGTACTCCGGTCCGGGTGGCGCGGACCTTTGCCGGTCGTCGGAAGCGACGTCGACTCGCGCGAGAAGGTCTGCGCCATTCGGCCATGACTCGAAAGGTCCGGGCCAGCGGCTCGGCTTCCTTACTGTCGAGCAGCTCCACTCCGATCTCAAATCGCTTTGTAACGGGAAACGTATCCGAACCACGCTGAATGAGGCTGCTTGCTCGTGCTTGTTCCGTCGGACGCTAGGCGGAGCTTACGGCGTAAGCTTGAACACGACGCCGTCATCAGCTGGGCCGCCGCGAGTCGTAGTGCCGTAGAGGTTGCCTGCGGTGTCGGCGATCACGCCGGCGCGGGGATTGCCCCCGTCAGCGCCGCCCGTGAAGCTATACAGCACGGTGTCATTGCCTGAGTTATCGACCTCGTACACCACCCCGGCATCCGATGCGCCACCGTTATACGTGGTGCCATAGAGATTGCCGGCCGCGTCGATCACGCCGGCATAGGGGTTGCACCCGTCGGCGCCTCCCATGAAGCTGTGCAGCACCGTCTCCTGGCCTCCCGGGGTCAGTTTGAACACGATGCCGCAACCTCTTGCGCCGCCTCCAGAGGTAGTGCCAAAAAGATTGCCGGCCGAGTCGCGGATCACACCGGCCAACGGAAATGCCCCATCGTCCCCTCCCGTGAAGCCATACAGCACCGTCTCGCGGCCCGACCCGTCGACCACGTACACCGAGCCGTAAGTTGGCCCGGTTTTTAAGCCGCCGTAATAGGTAGTGCCATAAAAGTTGCCGGCCGAGTAGATCACGCCGACGTTGGGGTTGAACCCGTCGCCGCATTGGGGATCGCACACGTTCTGCGGCGTGAAGGCGTGTACTATCGTCTCGTTGCCCGAGCTATCCACCTTGTACACGACGCCGCCACCGCCTGCGCCGCAATAGTAAGTAGTGCCGTAAAGATTGCCGGCCGAATTGCGGACCAGAGTTCCCTGGGGGAAGCACCCGGTGTTGCCGCTCACGAACGTATAGAGCACCGTCTCGTTGCCGGAGCTATCCAACTTATACACCAAGCCTACGCCCGACGCGCCGTCGTGATCGGCGGCGCCATATAGGTTGCCGGCCAAATCACCGATCACGCCGGCCCAAAGGTTGCACCCATCGTCCCCTCCCGTGAAGCTGTGCAACACCGTCTCCTGGCCGTTCGCGTCCAGCCTGTACACGACGCCGCAACTGCTTGCACCACCGCTCCAGGTAGTGCCGTAAATGTTGCCGGCCGAATCGCGGATCACGCCGGCATAGGGTTCCTGTCCGTCCGCGCCTGTGAAGCTGTGGAGAACGACCTCGTTCCACGTGCCAGCAGTGCGCTCTGCGCCAGTCAGGCTCGCGGTCCTCGTGGGCACAAGCACGACTCCGGCCGCGAGGATAGCTAAACCTGCTAACCAGCTAACTCCAGACAATCTGCTGAGGTGATTCATTGTCTCCTCCTTGGTTGAATTAGAATGGCTTCATCGTCGTTGCTGCGCTCCAGGCCGTAAGGCTGAGGTGTGCCCAGCTGCGAGATCACCTTGTCAGCATCGCAGCTACCGAGCTGCACGCGGTCTTCAAAATAGCTTGCTGACCGGACCGGCTGGCGCAGACCTTGATCGGTCGAGCCTAGCTATCTGGCATTTCCGATAGAAGGTCTGCGCCGGTTCCATTGCATTTGAAGCGAAGCGCAGAGTCTCTGAGAAACGAGAGCAGCCCGCCTCCGGGAATGACCTGCACGCTACCCTTGCTGTACGAGCCGTGCAGCTACTTCTCTGGCGCGGACACAGGCCGGGCGGGGTACGAGCCTAACTGGATTCCCTCCCCCGAGGAAACGAACCCGGAGTCCGTGCTAATGAAGTAGAAACTTACGCCATTCGAGTTGACGAGAAAGTTGAAATTAGCAACCTCCCCATTCGACATGGTGACGGTGTCGCTGCCGCTGCAGTTGGAGCTCACGCTGTAGGTAACCGTCCCGGTCACTCCAGTGGTGATGGTGCCGTTAAAGGAGACGGTCTCTGCGAACACGGTCCCGTTCCCGTTTCCGTCGAAAGTGTACCCATTAACCACCGCTGCGGGGCCGACTCCCACGACAGTACCGGTCGACGAGGCTATGTAGGTGCCTTTCAGAGTACCGTTCGAACACGTCTGCGAACGTTGTGCCCTTAAAGCCTGAGGCGCCAAAGCGACGGTCAACAGAGCAAGCGCCGCAAACTTCACCATTCCCAAATTTCGATTCGATTTCATACTTTCCTCCTCATTTACTGTGGTCGGGTTGGCGCAGATCGAAGATCTGCGATTCCCGTGGTTCGGTTTCCCTCGTCCCGTACAGGTTCGGTTCAAGCCGATCACCGGGCTCGCCGGGCGATCTGGGCGGCCGGAAGAGCCGGCCCAAGACCAGGCCAGTAATCCCGCTGACCAGAAACCATCCCGCCAGATACACCAACACCTGCATGGGCTACCCTGCCTTGCTGGACTCGAACTGCGTTTTAAACTCCGAGAGCCGCAGGGCCCGAGGGCTCTGACGACAACTCATTTGCTACCTGGGGACTCCAGCAAAGGTCAGCAACCCTAATTGCCGGAGCTTGTTTTCTTGCTTTGACTATTGAGGCGTGGAAACGAGGCGAAATCGATCACCGCGACGGAATTTTTTCAGCGCGTCGGGAATGGTGGTAAAATGTCCACCCGAGCGACAGGTGGTCGCAACCAATTGTGTGAGTTATGTCTGCCCATGAAGTAACTCGGCTCCTGGGCGAGTGGGCAAAGGGCGACCGGGAAGCCCTCGACCGGCTTACTCCGCTTGTGTACGCGGAACTCCGCCGGCGTGCTGCCAGGTGTCTGCGCGAGGAACGGCTGGACCACACCTTGCAGCCTACCGCGCTTGTCCATGAGGCCTACCTCCGGCTGGTCGATCAGCAGAAGACGAGTTGGCAGAATAGATCGCACTTTTATGGCGTGGCGGTGCGCCTGATGCGCCAGATTCTGGTGGATTACGCCCGCCGGCGCCACACGGGCAAGCGCGCCGGACGCAAAGTGTCGATCGAGGACACGGTGAGCTTTGCGCAGGAACGAGGGGCTGACCTGGTCGCGCTGGATGATGCTCTCGGAGCGCTCGAGAAGCTCGACGAGCGCAAGTGCAAGGCTGTCGAACTGCGTTATTTCGGCGGTCTCTCGATGGAAGAGATCGCTCGGGCGCTGAAGGTTTCGGCGGTCACGGTCCGCCGTGATTTGCGGATGGCGGAGGCGTGGCTGTATCACGAGATGCGAGGTGGGTCGGAAATGTCGTGATTGCCGGCTGCCGATGGCTGTTTGGAAGAGGCGGCCGGTCTTATCTCCTGGTGAATGGAAAATCGGCGATCGATGACCCCGGAGCGTTGGGCACAAATCGAAGAGCTTTTCCATCGCCTGGCGGAGTGCGGGCCGGAGGAGCGTGCTCGTGTGCTGGATGAGGTCCGCAAGACTGACCCGGAATTGTGCCGCTGGGTGGAGTTACTGCTGGCTTGCGAAGGCAGCGCGGAGGAGCATTTGCGCGCTGCGGTGCGGCAGGGTGCCTTCTCGCTGGAGGGCCAGACAATCTCTCATTACCGCGTTCTGGAGGGGCTCGGCGGCGGCGGGATGGGCGTGGTGTACAAGGCCCAGGACTTGAAGCTCCCCCGCTTCGTCGCCTTGAAATTCCTGCCCGAACATCTCGGCGAAGACCTTCAGGCTCTGGAGCGCTTCAGGCGCGAGGCGGAGGCTGCCTCCTCGCTCAATCATCCCAACATCTGCACCGTGTACGACGTCGACGCGTACCAGGGCCGGCCGTTCATGGTCATGGAGTATCTGGAAGGCCGGACGCTCAAGCACCGGATTGAGGGCCAGCCTCTGCCGCTGGACACTCTGCTGGAAATCGCCATTCAGATCGCCGACGCGCTGGATGCGGCGCATACGAAGAGGATCATCCATCGAGACATCAAGCCGGCGAATCTGTTCATCGTCGATCGCAGCCATGCCGAGCAGGCCAAAGTACTGGATTTCGGTCTCGCCAAGCTGACTGCAGGGGTCTATGGCATGCGCCCCGTTGGAGCCGACGGGAGAGCAGGGGGCGCACCATTCCTGCACGACGCCCCCACAGCGCTCATCGATGCCGAAAACCTCACCATCCGTGGCGCGCTCATCGGCACAGTGGCTTACATGTCGCCCGAACAGGCGCGAGGCGAGAAACTAGACGCCCGCACCGATCTCTTTAGCTTCGGGTCAGTGCTTTACGAAATGGCGACGGGACAGCCTCCATTCCAGGGAGACAGCCAGGCCGCGGTCTTGGCTGCTCTTCTTAAGGACTCTCCCAAGCCGCCCCCCGACGCGAATGTTCGTCCGCCGGCCGAACTCCGGCGGATCATCCAGAAGGCCCAGCAGAAGGACCGGGACGACCGATACCAGTCCGCCGCCGAGATGCGGGCCGACCTGACTCGTCTGAGGAGCCGGTTGGGCGGCCGCTCCGCTACGACAGTTGGTTTCCATCACACCCCCTTTCAGTCGGTGCTGTGGACGATAGCCTTCGCGGGGTTGGCTCTCCTCGCCGTGCTGGCGCTCGGCCATTGGCTGTACCCCCCGGCGGAACATCCCCCGGTGACTCCCAAAGTTGGTGTCAGAATCCGCCCGGCGATCGCCGTGCTTGGTTTCAGGAACCTGGCAGGCAACCAGGAGGCAGCCTGGGTTTCCACGGCGCTTTCGGAGATGCTGAACACGGAATTGGCAGCTGGAGGGGGACTTCAGACCATCTCCGGTGAAAACGTAGCGCGCGCCAAAAGAGACCTCTCGCTGTCTGACGCTGAGTCGTACGCGCCCGACACGCTGGCACGAATCCACACAAATCTGAACGTCGATTTCGTAGTGCTTGGCGCCTATTTGGATTTGGGAAGGGAGTCGGGAGGGCAGTTGAGGCTCGATCTGCGGCTGCAGGACGCCCTCCATGGGTCCACGCTCGTCGCCGCGTCGGAGACTGGCAGCGAGGCCAAACTGGTCGACCTGGTGGCGCGCACGGGGACAGATCTGCGCGAGAAACTCGGGATGGGCGAGGTCACGGCAGAGCAGGAGAGCACAGCGCGCGCCTCGGTCCCCTCGAATCAAGAGGCGGCCAGACTGTACGCCGAGGGTCTTGACAAGCTTCGCTCGTTTGACGCCCTGGGTGCCCGCGACGCGCTCGAGCAGTCGATGCGCATTGAGCCCGATTTTCCCTTGACGCACGCCGCACTCTCCGAGGTCTGGAGAATTCTGGGTGACTTGGATCAAACGAGGGAGGAGATCCGTCAGGCCTTTGAAACCTCGCAGAACCTCTCAAGCGAAGACCGGCTTTCCATCGAGGGACGGTACCGGGAGGCTTCGCTGCAGTGGGACCAAGCCATACTGGCGTACAGACGCCTATTTGGTTCCGCTCCGGACAACCTCGATTATGGTCTCGCGCTGGCCCGGGCCCAATGGACGAGTGGCAAGCCCGATGACGCCATGGCCACATTGGAGCAGTTGAAGGCGCTTCCTGCGCCGGCCCGGGACGATCCCCGCATCGACCTGGAGGAGAGCCTTTCGGCTACCGCAGCCCGCAACTCCCAAACGGCTGTGGCCGCAAGCGCCAGAGCTGCGGGAAAGGCGAGAGAGAGAGGTTCGAAGCTACTGCTGGCCCGAGCCTTGAGAGCCCAGGCAGACGCACTGCTGAATCTGGGAGAGATGGATGAGGCGCAAAAGGCCCTCGATGACGCGCAGCAGGCCGCGCATGCGGTTGGCGATGACGATGACGCC
>JASHQD010000002.1 GCA_030037755.1 Terriglobia bacterium | reverse complement strand
CACCCAACTGTACGAGGTTTACGAGGAAATCCTCCGATTGCGGCGCTTGCCAACTGGACTGGGTGACGTAAAAACCGCCCAGTCGATCGCCTACGGTCGCATGGTTGAATTGCTGCTTCAGAAACCTGATGGTGAGCTCCGAACCACCGTGCTCTGGTTTCTCAGGGACGAGGCAAAACGTTTCCCGGATCTACTAGAAGAGCACGCGGAAACGCTGCTCGGCGCTGCCGCACTGGTCGCGACGGAGCTTGAAACTCCGGACAGTCCAATCCTCGACCTGGATCTCCAGCCCGACCCGCTAAGAGCCTTGGAGCGGCAATCTCAGCGGCAAGGCCTGTATTACATCCTTTCTGAAATCGCAGAGGTGGTCGGCACCGCGGGAGCGCGCAAGCCGAAATCGGTCGGCAACCTGATTCTAGAGACTCTCGGGAACGTGGATGAGCGACACGAGTACCTCAAGGCAGCGCTCGTGGAGTGTGTGGGATGGATGGCCCGTGAAGAGTCTGCGGTGCCGGCCGCCCTTCCCGCATTGTATCAAGCGATGATGAGCGGGGTAACGCGGGTTCGGGTAGCGGCGGCGCGGGCATACGCCCAGGTCGCTAAGGGACGAGAAAGAGACCTTCCAGTATTGGTGCACGAAAGCTTCCTTCTACTGCTTGCCGATCCGTACGTCGCCGTTCACAGCGCCGCGGTCGAGGCGCTCGAGGAGATCCACCTTCCGAAACGCTTAACTGCGCGTGCGGCGGTGGCGGTCTTAGGTTTGATTTTTGCCTACCGCGAGAGCCGCGGCGACGACGAGATGCTCGCGAAATGCGTTGCAAGATTTCTCGAACTCGTTGGCAACAAGATGGAGGCCAACGTTCGCAGTACAATAGTACTTATTCTGGGTGGAACGAGCGTTTCTGCCGCAATTGACGTGGTCAGGCGCCACGCCTTCGCGTTGCGCGGAGATCGCCAGTTCCCGCAGCTCTTGGTGAAGCTCATCTCGAGCGCTGAGGCTACCGATTACGAGACCGAAGACCTCTTGGACGAACTGGCAGAGCTTCCCGGAGACCAGATCCTGGAAGTGGCCGCCGAATTCAGGGCTGCTGCGGAAAACTGCAGATCGCGAGGCATCGACGCTACCAATGACTTGATCGCCACACTCACGGTAGCTGGGGCGTGGGCAGAGGCTGCTGAGATTGCGCGCGACGCCACTGAGCAGCTGAGCGACGACACCTGGGATCGGCCGCGAAAGCTTCAGAGTAGGCTCCGCCAACTCGCGGCGGAACTCGAAGCGGCTGCTGCATCCGACGAAAGGTGGAAGGTTTTAGAGCTGACCGGAGAGTGGCGAAAAGTGAAGCACGAAATCGAAAGGGACGATGAGGAGAACAGGGAGAAACGAAATCCTTTATTCGGCCTACGAATATCGGATCCAGGCGAATGAGGCTCTGGCTGCGTTTGGCCGGAATTCTGGCTCACCAGAGGCGCTTTCGGCAGCAGCAGCCGCTCTTCGATCCGGAACCACCGATGGCATTGTGGCACGGAGCTACGGGCAGTTCGCTACGCTGCTGGAGTCGATGGCTCATCTCGTGAACTGGCGGCGGGCAGTTCGATCCGCGGAGGTGGACGCAGACCGTTTCTTGCGCTCAGCGAAGCTGGTTGCAAGGGACGTCTTGAACGACACTGGCGAGGGGCGAAGCGCAGAGGCGCTGCTGACTGTCGCTCAGGGGATTGCCAAGGTGCGCGACGTAGACGAAGTGCCGAAAATCGCCGAGCTTTTGCTGACGGCACCACTTCCTTTGCCCGTCTTCGCTGAAACCCCAACGGTAACCAGCCGTCCGCCTGCAGCTGATAAGAAACCTCCCCGAATCATTGTGGCGTTCACGTCTTTTCTCTTGGATGGCTTGAAATTCGATGAACCGCACACGGTGCAGCCGGGACTTGTGCATGACCTTACGGTAGAGATCGCAATTTCCGGCTGGCCACAGGAGGCTCAAGAGTTACTGCTCGAACCGGTGTCGGTTGAACCGTTAGCGTCCTACGAGCTGCCCATCTTTTCCATAGGCAGGCCCGAGGGAACGCCGCCATATTCCGTGAGTAAGACAGGGCGTATGGTGCTCCATTTGCCGCAGTCTTTCTTCGCTCGTCCTCTTGAATTCACCTACCGTGCTCGCTTCCTGCCGGACTCCGGGGAATGCCCCGTGTTCGTTCAGGGCCAGCGTAACCTCATGGCCCAAGGGTTCGACCCAAGTCGAGACCCGCTGAGTGGGTATGAAGTAGTCGATCGTCGGATAATGCAAATTCGGGATCAGTCGCGTCGTGCTCCGGCCGTGTCCGACCGGGAGTTGGGCGACTTTCTCGTCTTACTGGCCGCGGTGGGACGAATCGCCGGACAGTCACTGCAGGATAACCTGTTTCCTGGGCAATACTTGGAAGGCGAGTTCCAAGCGAGGGTCAAGAGCCTTCTGCGTTCAGATCGACTGATCGGGGCGGCGTTAGAAGAGCATCCCCACGCTGGGGGTGGAATAACCGACCTCTCGTTTCGTGGTATTCGCCTGGAGCTAAAGGCAATTAGCGATCGGCTGATCACCATGGAAGATGCTCAGGCCTTTTTGCCGCAGACCGCGCAGTATGTCGTGGGCAGCGACAGGAGATTCGGAATCCTAAGCCTGCTTGACTGTTCGCCGAAGACAGCAGCCCCTGGCTCAGCCGCGGACGACATCGATTTGAGGGTCGTTCCCCCGCCCACAGGTGGCAACTTGCCAATCCTCATCGGAGTAGTCATCCTTCGAGGAAACCTCGCTAAGCCGAGCGCGTTGTCCTAATCTAGCAGGTCACTCGTTGTGGCACGGTCTCCCGACCGTGCCGCCGCCACGACCGAAGGAACTGGTGGCACGGTCAGGAGGGTTGGCCATCGCTGCCAGCCAGCCCCATGTGTTATGGAACACTGTGCAAAAGCGAACCACCATCGGGCCAGGGCCATGCGAAGCAACTACCAGGAATTGCTTCGGGCGGGAAGCGGTGTTCTGATGCAAAACGGTTCACGGCCGGGCCATGCGAAGCAACAGGAGTCAAATACACAGCAATAACACCCGCCATCGGGGTAACAGTCACAATCGATCGGGACTGCCATCAGGGACGCGACCACTTGTTCGTCCGGCATCATCCGATCCCTTCGGAGGTAAGTGCCGCCCCGGTGGAGCGAAGCTTCCCCTGAAAAGCCTGGCAATGTTATGTGCATCTCATTCACCTCCGTTGTAAGTCTTTCCGCCAAAAACGCTCTCCCTCGTTGTGGCACGGTCTCCTGACCGTACCACCGCGACGACCGAAGGTCTCCCTGCTCTCACGCCAGTCTGCCGGACAAACTGGTGGCGCGGTCAGGAGACCACGCCACAACGAGGTACGCTGTAGCGCGGGCGTCCCGCCCGCGACTGGCCGCGCCTGGGACGGGCGCGCTACAGCAGGCGCGCTACAGCAGACACGCTACAGCAGACACGCTTGGCACTGGAAAGGGCGTGCCCCAACGAGTGGGGAGAGCCGGCGCTCAATAGAGCGCCGCTACAGCAACCGAAGTCACGAATCACAATACTATTTCCACCTGATTTGAACCTTTTCTGTTCAGGCGCAGAACTCCACCACTCGACAAAGGCTGCCAGCTCCATCCTTCTTCTTCCCCAGGTCCCTTGCGGCGGGGTATCGGTTTGCCTCCACACCGCACAGCCTTCGGTTTCGAGACCAGGCGCAAGACCTCGGCGCCCGAGTCGTCGAATGTTTCATAGGTAACCCGGCGAGGCTGATAGTCGACTTTCCTGCACACGGACGTCGTCCGCAAGAGGTGATTCTGTCCCGGCGGCGCCAGTTCCGGCGCGGCTCCCATGGCGCGCAGGTAATGACGGACGTAGTCGCCGTAGCCGTCGGTCCACCAGATTTCTTCAAGTTCGAAGTTGGGAAACCAGTTCTTGCCGTCGTCGTCCACCATGTAGGTGGCCCAGTTGAGCTGGCGGACGGCTTCCTCCTTGCGGCTGGTGTCGCCCGAGAGCTCCGCGTAGCGCAATTCCACCGAAGCGTGCCGCGAAGTGTGGCTTTGCCCCTGCACTTTGTAGACGGTCTGCTCCCCGATGATCGTGGGGCCGTAGCGCTTCCAGTAATCGAGCCCGAGGGTCTGGAGCACCCAGTCCTGGATGCCACGCACGTCGCTGCGCCAGTTGGGGTCCCAGCCGGGGTGCTCCAGGATGTACCAGGCGAGCGTGCCGGCGTTGATTTCCGTGTCGGACCAGTCCCCGACGTCCTCGAAGAACGGCCCCCACTTGTTGGTTTTCAGCGGATACTGCCTCAGCCAATCGCTGATGGTTGCGTGGGCCTTCCGGTACGAGTCGGTGTTGCCCTCGTGAAGGGCGATGAGCCCCTCGAACAGCCGCAGCGTGCCCGTCCAGTTGCTGGTGTACGCATCGCGAACCTGGTTCGTTTCGGCGTTAACCCGGAACGGCAACGGAGAATGGTCGTTGTCGCCAGGTTCGACCTTGGAAGCGAGCGTGTCGGCGATGCCGCGCGCCCGGTCGAGGTACTTGCGATCGCCGGTGATCTTATACAGGGTCACAAGCTCGGCGCCGAATGATCCAGCCTTGTCCGGTTGCGTGTAACCCACTCCGGCCACCAGGTCGCCGTCGTACACGGCCAGCTTTTTGGAGTTGCACGGATAAGGGATGTTCGGCCAGGCGGCCGTGGACGCTGAGAAGCCGTTGGCGATATACATGTCGGCTTCGTTCCGCATGTCTTCCAACACTTCGGGGTCGCCGGTGTAAGCATAGTAGAGCGACCAGGAGGAAAGCATCATGGCGAACTGGTCGCCGCCGACACCCGGTTCGTCAAGGGTGCGAAACACAAAGTATTTCTTCACTCCGGCGGTCGCCCGGTAACGCCGGTGAAACTCCGGGTCGTTGGAGGAAAAATTCGGTATGTACTTCCAGTACCGCCAGACGAGACCGAGGACGTGGTCGTAGGAGGTGCCAGGGTCGTCGGCGTACCACGGCACGATGCGGCCCTGCGCGTCAGTCCGGATGTTATGGAAGATCAGCTTCTGGCGATTACCGACTTCCGGCGACTGCGCCCAGAGCGCAGCCCCGGCAGCGAAGATCAGGATCAGACCGGCGAGTGTCTTCCCGAGTTTAGCCTCGCAACCACGTAACGCCAATCCGCTCACCCCCTTGCGCAGAAGTGCGCCGCGCACCGCACGATTGTAGATGAGAGGCGCGTCCACAACAAGGTCGGCGAAGCTCTCGGGATCTGACGCTGCATCACCGTTCAGCCCCCGACTCGCGCAGACGGCGCTCGATCGACGCGTGACCCATTTTGCGCGCCCAGGCCAGCGGCGTAGCCCACGGTTCGGCATCCGGCTCATTGAACGCCGCCCCGCGCGCGATCAGCAGATCGGCCATCTCGGTGCGTCCCCACCGGCACGCCCAACCGAGCGGCGTCGATTTCAGCAGATCGTCGCGCAGATCGAGCCGCGCCCCGCCATCGATCAGCATGGCCGCGAACCGCGCCCGGTCGGCTTCGTCCGGGACGCCGTTGCGCGCCGCGGTAAAGTGCAGGGCCGTTTGTCCCATGCGCGCCACATTGGGATCGATGCCGTGCTTGAGCAGCAGCGCCAGACACTTGAGGAGATCGTCGGGCGTTACGGGCGGCAGCGCGCCTCGCTCGTCGCCCAGACTTCGAACCGGCTGGATGAGATACCAGTTCCAGCGCGGAGAGTCTGGCGCTATCTTCAGGTGCGGGAGCGCCATCTCGACAATGGCGGGACAGCCGCCGTCGCAAGCCGACCAGCACAAGTCCTCGATGGCCTGCTCGGTGGGATTGCTTTCGAGCAGGCGCCGGGCCTCGTCAATGTCGTGAGCCTGGGCGATCAGGTGAGGTTCTGCCTTCGCGCCGCGATCGAACAGCAGCCGCTTCATTCGCTCGTCGCCGCGCTCGTAGGCGCGGCTGAGCGGCCAGCCGGACGCGTACAGGTTCGCGTTGGGATCGGCGCTGCGATCGAGCAGCAGTTCTGCGATGTCGAGCCGGCCCGTGGCGGCCGCATGCCATAAGGGCGAGCCGAAACTTGACGTCGGCTCTTCGAGCTCGGAAAGCAAAGTAGGCTCGTCTGGGTTCAAGCCCAGATCGAGCAGCAGTCGAACGACGTCGAGTTGGCCGTGCTTCACGGCGAGGGTAAGAAGTCCACCTTCGGTCCAGCGAATCTCCTGGCGCAGCAAACCAGGATCGGCGCTGATCAGCTCGCGGATGCGATCCGCCTTGCCCAAAGCGATCGCAGCCGGAAGCGTCACCTCCGCTCCGCGATCGAGCAGCAGCCTGGCGATGGCGGGGAATCGATGAGCACGGTCGTTGTAATAAGTGACGCCGAGAGCGGCTCGATCGAGGGACGTGAATCCGCGCAAATCCTTCTTGTGGACGCCGGCGCCGTGCGCGAGCAGCCACTCGACCATCTCCTCGTTCGCCGCCTGCGCAGCCGCGTGCAGCGGCGTTCCACCCGTACGATCGCACGCGCGCACGAGCGAGCCATCCGCCTCGAGCATCCGGATCGCGGCGGCATTGTCACCGTCGCGAATCGCCTGGTTGATCTGGTCTTGCGCCGGAGAGACGGTCGCATTCGGGCAGCTCGTCTGCTCGCGACGGCGTTGCTCTTCCCGCTCGATGATCTCCACGAGCTCGTCGTAGCCGCGATCGCGAGCGAGAGCGAGCGCCGTGGTCGCGTCGCGATGCGGCCAGATCCCTTTGCGGGCGTCCGCACCCGATTCCATCAGCAAGCGAACCATGGCGGCGTCGCGGCGCAGTACGGCGTAGTGCAATCCGCGATGCTCGTTGTTGCCCGCCGTGTCCATGTGGACCAATTCCGGACGCTGCCGAAGCATCGCCCGGACGCGATCCGCGTCGCCGGAATTGACAGCCGTAACGAAGCGGCCGATGGTGACGCCGTCCACGAAGGCCTTTAGCTTGGGCCAGCTCGCGAAGCCGTAGGAACGCGCGATCACCAGTTGCGCATCGCTGAGCTGAAACGCCTCGTCCGATGCCTGGCTTTGATCGCTGCCATAGTGCGCGCGTACCTCTGCGACTGCGGCGGCGTCGCCGGCCCGAAACGCGTTCAATAATTCTTTGGCTTGCTTCTTGAGCTGATCGAGATTGGGTTTCTCGGGCAGCTTCCGTGTGGCTGCCGTCGAATGCTGCGTGGGCATGATGACCTCCTCTTCGGCCGTTGTTCGGCCGGCTTGCCCGACGTCCGCTGCTTCGGGCGAAAGAAGATCACCATGAAGGTGTCGGATTCACTTGTTCGTCTCAGTGGGCTCAGCCCTTCCCGCGGACCGGCGGCGCCCGATGCGCACGTCGTCCATGCTAACACAACGAGAGAGACGAGAGGCGAGAGACAAGTGGAAGTCGACAGCCGAGCTCTTCCCCTCATGTGTTCGTCGCGGAACAAGCCGTCCAAATGCGGACAGGGCGAAGGTCTTGTCCGACATCTAACCTTCTTTAGATCAGTACCTTGACCTTGGCACGCAGAATGCTCTTGAACGTTGTTATACCTGCGCCGTTGGGCGCATTCGGCAGTCGCAAAGTCCGAGACGTTTCCGCCGGAGGTCACTTCGATGTCCGTATTGTTTCAAGATCTTCGCTATGCATTGCGCCAGCTACGGAATGCGCCGGGATTCGCAATTGCCGCCGTGCTCACTCTGGCCCTCGGAATAGGCGCCAACACTGCCGTCTTCAGCGTGGTTAATACGGTCCTCCTGAAGCCGCTGCCGTACGCGCAGCCGGACCGCCTGGTGGCCGTGGACTCGCTCGATACGCGCGTGCCCGTACCCGACAACCTCTCGTACCCCGACTTCTTCGACTTCCGCGCGCAGAATCACGTCTTCGAGCACCTTGTCACCTCGCGCGACTCCGATCGGGTGCTGACGGGCGCCGGCGAGCCGATGCAACTTGACGGCGAAATGGTGACCTGGGACCTGTTTCCGGCCCTCGGCATCCAGCCTGAGCTCGGTCGCGGATTTCTGGAGTCCGAAGAATCGGCGGGATCGCGCGTGGTGATCCTGAGTCACACCCTGTGGGAACAGCAATTCGGCGGCGATCGCACTATTCTGGGACGCAGTATCACGTTGGATCGCAAGCCGTACACAGTCGTCGGCGTGGCACCCCCCGGCTTTGCCTTTCCCGTGAACCAGCCGAACGTCCAGCTTTGGACGACGATTGCCGACGATCGCGTCGCGCCGTCAGGCGATCAGCCCATGGCCGAGCAGCGCGGCGCGCATCTGCTGCACGCGCTGGGGCGGCTCAAGCCCGGCGTGACAGCCGGGCAAGCGCTGGCCGACCTCAACGTGATTGCCGCGGCGCTCGCCAAAAAGTATCCGGATACCAACACCAACTTCCGGCAGGCATCGGTACGGCCGGCGCTCGAAACCTTAGTGGGCGATTCGCGCCAGCCACTCCTGATTCTTCTCGGTGCCGTGGGCCTGGTGCTGCTGATCGCATGCGCCAATATCGCCAATCTGCTGCTCGCGCGCACAGCGAATCGCGAGCACGAGATGACGATCCGCGCGGCGATCGGAGCAAGCCGCGGGCGGGTGATCCGGCAACTGCTTACCGAAAGCATGTTGCTGGCGCTGCTGGGCGGCGCGGCCGGAACCGTGCTTGCCGAATACGCCTTGCGCGTGGTTCTGCCGCTCGGCGGCAAGAGCATCCCGCGTCTCGCTCAAGCTTCGATCGATGGCCAGGTGCTCGGATTCTCGCTGGTGCTCGCGGTTCTGACCAGCGTTCTGTTCGGTCTCGCGCCGGCGCTGCGGGCGTCGAAAATCGATCTGGCGGGCTCGTTAAAGGAGCAGATGCGGGGCAGCACCAGCCGTCACGATCGTGTCCGCGGCGTGCTGGTGGTCGCGCAGGTCACACTTGGGCTTGTGCTGGTGACCGGCGCCGGGCTGCTGATGGCGAGCTTCCTGCACCTTGAGAACGGCGATCTCGGCCTCAAGCCGGATCACCTGCTGACCTACTCTTTCGACCTCCCGGAATCGCAATACAAGGCGCCCCAGCAGGTCGCATTTTACGACCAACTGCTGGATCGCATGCGCGCGCTACCCGGCGTCCAATCGGCCGCAGGTATCTGGCCGCTGCCGCTCGGCGGCGATAATGCCACGGTTTCGTTCGATATTCAGGAGCGCCCAACCGGTCCCTCGAACCGGCCTTCGGCTCGCATGGCCTTCGCCTCGCCGGACTATTTTCGAACGGCGGGCATTTCACTGCTCAGGGGTCGCTACTTTACGGATCGTGATGACAAATCAGCGCCGCGCGTCCTCATTGTGAACAAGGCTTTCGCGGACAAGTTCTTTCCGGGCGAAGACGTCATCGGCAAAAGAATCATGCCGGGCGCCACGGATAGCGGCGAAAAGGAGATGCCGCACGAGATTGTGGGCGTGGTGGGCAGCGCCAAGCTCTTTGCGCTCGATGAGCAGCCGAAGCCAATCTACTACTTCCCGTACAAACAACTCCAGTGGATGCCGCCTGTCATGATGCTGCGCACGGCCGTGCCACCGCGCACACTTGAATCTGCCGTGCGCGATCAGATGTCGCAGCTCGATCCGCTGGTGCCGATATTCCAGATCCGCACCATGGACGAGCTACTGTCGACTCAGGTAGCCGAGCCGCGATTCCATTCGCTGTTGCTCGGTTGCTTCGCGGGTATCGCCTTGCTGTTGACCATGGTGGGACTCTACGGCGTGATGACTTACTCGGTGGCGCGGCGCACGCGCGAGATCGGCGTGCGGGTCGCTCTCGGCGCCAGCCGCTCCTCGGTGCTGGGCATGGTGTTGAAGCAGGCGCTGCTGCTGGTCGGGATCGGACTGGCGCTGGGCCTGGCGGGATCGCTGATCGGTGACCGCTTGCTGCGCAGCGAGCTGTACGGAGCGTCGTCCACGAATCCGGTGGTGTTCGCGCTGGCGGGGCTGCTCGTCGCGATCACCGGACTGCTGGCCGCGTATCTGCCGGCGCGGCGCGCGGCAAGCGTCCATCCGATGGCGGCGCTGAGACATGAATAGGGTGGTGGCTAGTGACTAGTGGCTAGACTCAATGGACTAGCCTCTGCGTGGCACAGGGCCATGACTTCGCGGACGCGCGGCGCCAGCTCGTCCAGCCTGCGCGCCTGGGTGTAGCAGCTGGGCAGAGATGGCACCGTTGCGACGTAGTATCCGTCCTCGTTCTGCTCGATGACGACGGTGAACTGCCTTGTTTTGTTTCTTCCCTTCTTCATGCGCTCAGTATAACATCGGGGCGAACGCCGCTACAGCAGCCGTCATAGGCGAAACGCAGCGTGAAACCACAAATCCTCGCCATCGATCACGTCCAGAT
>JASHQD010000065.1 GCA_030037755.1 Terriglobia bacterium | reverse complement strand
CTTACGCAGCGGACGGCATCGTGCAACGCGCCGTGCGTGCTGTGAAAGATGCAATCCCCGATCTGCTGGTGATCTGCGACGTTTGCCTCGACGAATACACCAGCCATGGACATTGCGGCCTGATCGTCGACGGGGAAGTGGACAACGACAGCACGCTCGAATTGCTGGCGCGCACCGCCGTCAGTCAGGTCGAGGCGGGCGCGGACATCGTCGCTCCCTCCGACATGATGGACGGTCGCGTGGGGCGAATCCGCTCGGAACTTGACGCCGCGGGATTCGCGCAGACACCCATCCTTGCCTATTCGGCGAAATACGCCTCGGGCTTTTACGGTCCTTTCCGCGAGGCCGCGGACTCTGCGCCCAAGTTCGGCGATCGGAAGTCGTACCAGATGGATCCCGCCAACCAGCGCGAGGCTCTTCGCGAGATCGCACTCGACATCGAAGAAGGCGCGGATATCATCATGGTCAAGCCCGCGCTCGCTTACCTCGATATCATCGCGGCGGCGAAGCGCGAGTTCGATGTCCCCATCGCAGCCTACCAGGTCAGCGGCGAATTCTCCATGATCGAAGCCGCCGCGCGCAACGGTTGGATCGATCGCGAGCGCATTGTGCTGGAGACGCTGCTGTCGATTCGGAGGGCAGGCGCGGACATCATCTTGACCTACTTCGCAAAGGATGTGGCGCGGGTTCTCAGGTAGCAGTCAGCTTTCAGCCATCAGCTGTCACCTGAAGCCGCCACGCAAAGCTGACAGCTGAGGGCTGAAAGCTGAACGTCATCGAATTCCAATGAAAACAGTCACGATCTTCGGCAGCTCGCTTCCCACCGAGGAAACTCCAACCTACCAGCAAGCGCTCGCGTTGGGGCGCGCGGTCGCGCAGTTGGATCTCGCCGTCTGCAATGGCGGATACGGCGGGCTCATGGAGGCATCGGCGCGCGGCGCTTACGAAGCGGGAGGTCACACGATCGGTGTCACCTGCTGTCTATGGACGCGGGCCGCGAATCGCTGGATTAAGGAAGAGGTCCAGACGGCGTCGTACCCTGAGCGGATCATGAGCCTGATCGCGCGCGGCGACGCTTATGTCGTTCTGCCGGGCGGCACGGGGACTCTGGCCGAGCTGGCGCTCGTCTGGGAACTCATGAACAAATCCGTGCTTGCCGCCATCGTCGGAGGCAAGAAGCCGCTCCTCCTCATCGGATCTTACTGGCAGCCGGTCATCGACTGTCTGGACCAGGAGCCCAGGCTCGCTTCTCCCACGGCCGACCGGCACTTGGCGGCCATGGACCTGATCACCGTTGTAACTGACGTGGGGGCCGCAGCTGAGGTTCTGGCGGCCCGGCTCTGCACAGCCAAACCCCAGCGTCCCGCCTTCGACACGCTTCGTTGCGTCAGTAAGTAGGTTTGCCGGGAGACCCGCAACTGAGAAACTGACTTACTGACCAACTGATGAACTTAGTTCACCGTGACCGTTACGTTAGCCGTTGCCCGACCGTACTGGTTCGTGGAGTATAGGGTCAGCGTGGTCGTGGACGAGGGCGTGAACGTGATGCTCGTGCCGCGGACCGGTCCGATCACGGGCGAGATGATATTGTAGATGGCGCCCGAAACGGTCCAACTCAAGGTCACCGGTGTTCCTGCACTTACCGTGTTCGGATTGGCCGTAAAGCTCGAGATCACGGGATTGGGCCCGGTGGGAACATTCGCCGGCGTGTAAATGGTCCCGAGCTGCACGACTTCGAAATCTGAGGCCGTCAATGTCTTGAGCTGATCGAGGTCATTGTTGTTCCACCGGTCGTCCGGCGTGCCGCTGACGAACATCGCGCTGCCGTTATCCGCCACGATCATACCGTATTGCTGCAGGGCCGTGAGGATCACCTGATCGTCGGGAGGAAATCCCGAGATGTTGAAGCTCGATTTCAGCCGGAGGCGGGTGCCCATGGGCGGCGCGTTGGGGTCGGTGTCCGAGGACGCCCAGTGCGAAGCCGGCGCCACGAAAGCTTCCTGCGTGGTTGGCACGGTAAATCGCAAGGCGTGGTTGATCGCTCCGGCCGCGACCTCATCGTAGCGGGCGAGACCGACGAAAATCGGCAGGCCGGCGGCGTCAGCGGAGGTCCAGGTGTAAGGCCGCTGCTCGTCGATCGTCATGTCCCAAATTGCCGTGGAGTTCCCGCCCCAACTTCCATTGCTGAGCTTGTACGCATTGTAGAGCTCGAACAGCCAGCATCCGGTTTGCTCCAGGACCAGGACGTGACGGTCGCCATCGCCCGGGTTTGGGAATCCTTCGATCTGTGCGTTGCCTGGAACCGGCATGGGCCCGGGATCGCTTTCGGTTGCGTATTCGCCCAGCTTGATGGTCACCAGCGGCTGCGTGTCGGCCTCGATCTGGTACGGGATCCCCATCGTCTGCCCGTCATATAGGCCGGCTCCAAAATCGGGATGTAATGGCGAATTGACGCCGATGAAGTTGATGATGTTCTCAGAATTCGAGTCTACAGACCAGGTGGAGATGTTGGTGTTCCAGAGGTTGTCGCTGGGGAAGGGAATAAACCCGTTCAAGCTGGCTTCGGGACCCAGGCTCAGTCCGTTGCAGGTGCCCGCCTGAGGCCGCGCCGGAAGCGCTGCCAGGCAAATGATGAAGGCCGCGAAAACGGTCGTGTTCGCTCGACGCATTGTTCCTCCTCGTGCTGGCCCCCCTTTTAGCGATTACTACTTTATCATACGTTAGGCCTCAAGAATTTCATTTTCCGTCAGCACCCGATCGGCCTGCTTGGCGCGAGCGAAGATCCGCTCCACGCGCTCGTTGGTGGGCTCGAGGCCGTGTCTCTCCAGCCAGTAGACCACATTGGACTTTCCGCTCATGGGACCGATCTCGATCTGCTGCTCCAGACCAAACCAGTGCGAGGGTACGCCTGAATAGACGCGATTCGCCAGCTCGCGATCGTCCCGGCGATACGCCTTGATAACGGCTGCCGCGTGGACCCCGGTGGCGGTGCGGAAAGCATCAGACCCGAATACCGGATAATTCGGCGGGATACCCACTCCAACCGCTTCGGACACGGCGCGAACGTAGTCCTTCAGCCGCGTCAGGTCACGATCCTCGTAACCGGGAGCGCCCATGAGCTTCAGGTTGACCAGCATCTGGTCGATGGGCGTGTTTCCTACACGCTCACCGATACCGATGGCCGCCCCGTGCACCTGATCGGCGCCGGCTTCGAGCGCCATCAGCGAATTGGCCACGGCCAGGCCGCGGTCGCAGTGACCGTGCCAATCAACGCGGACGTGCTCGCCGGTCGGCTTGACGACCTCCTCGCACACGAATCGCACCAGCGCGTGCACGCCGCGCGGCATGATGTGTCCAACCGTGTCGCAGACCACCACGGCGCGCGCACCGCACTCAATGGCCGTGGTGTAGAGCTTCTTGATCACCTCCGGCCGCGCCCGGGTGGTGTCTTCGGTGACGTACATCACGGGCAGGCCCAGGCTGCGTGCGAACTGAACCGCTTTCTCAGTTGTGTGCAGCAGAAAATCCAGCGTCCAGTTCTCCGTGTACTGCCGGATGGGGCTGGAGCCGAGGAACGTCGCCGCTTCGATTTCCAAACCGGTGGCTTGCACAACATCGGCGATCGGTCTGATATCCGACTCGAGCGTTCGGGCGGCGCAGTTGGGCCGGATTCGCAGCCTCGACTTGACGATCTCCTCGGCCAGTGCCTGAACGTCCGCCTTCGCGCGCGGCCCGGCGCCAGGCAGGCCGAGATTCAAGCTGTCAATGCCGACGGCCGCCATCATGTGCAGAAGCTCGATCTTTTTGCCAATCGAGGGATCGATTACCGAGGGAGACTGCAGTCCATCGCGCAGTGTCTCGTCATTCAGCAACGGACGCCGCGCCACCCGGAGCTGGGGTCCGGATGCCTGGTTCCAATCGTAAATAAGACTGCTTCCCGTCTCCACCATGATCCTCTCTGGCCGGCCTTGATCTCACGGCTTTGCGGCCGGCATCCCGGCCAGGTATCTGTCATGCAGCCGGCTCAGAGTCAGCAGGGCTACCGAGGCGCCAAACAGGCAGAATGTCATGTCCCACTGTGTGTCCCAAGGATCGCCCTGCGTCCCGAGAAAAGCATCCGCAGACGCTCCAAAAGCCACCGCCGTGCGCCATTCGAATAGCTCATAAAGGGCGCTAAAGGCCTCGCATACGCACAGCACCAGAAAGTTCAAGGTCTTGCTGCGCTTCAGCGGCGTGGTTCGAAGCAGAAATTCCCGGGTGATGATGGCGGGCACGAAGCCTTGGGCGAAGTGACCGAGCCGGTCGTAGTGATTCCGGCTCAGGTGAAAAGCGTCTCGAATCCAATTGAACACAGGCATCTCGGCGTAGGTGTAATGTCCGCCGATCATCAGAATCGCAGCGTGGATTGATACCAGCAAATAGACGAGCGTCGTGAATTGAAAGCGCCGATAAGTGACGATCAGGATTCCGATGCCCAGAATCGCCGGTATCACCTCTAGAAACCAGGTAAAGTAGTCATGAGGCCGGATGGCCGACCAGACGAACATCGTCAACACGCAGGCCGACAGTATCGCCAGGCTCATCTTCTGCCTGGCGATGACAGGATTAGGCGCCGTGAACGGCGGGCGCGACGGTTGCGCTGCGCTACTCACCAAGTCTCCTCATCCCGCGAATCCGTCCGGGCGCCCGGGCGGCCACGCCAAGGCCGCCGCGCAATCGTGACCAGAATCCCGGCGCGAACAGGAAAGCCACGAAACTCTCCATCAACCGGCCTGCGCGCGTATCGTAGCCATACCACCACAGCTTGGGGAGCTTGGGGACCAGGTCCACGTCGATGTATTTGACGCGGGCCATTTCCATTAGGCCAACCCAGGAGTGCGTGCGACCCAGTCCGCTGAGCTTGAAGCCGCCGTGAGGCGCCTCGGCAATTCCGAACGAGCTCAGGCAGTCATTTACCATCACCGAGCCGGATTCGAGGCTGCGCGCCAGCCGCTCGCCGCGCTGGAGATCGCGCGTCCAGATGCTCGCGGAAAGTCCGAAATGCGAGTCGTTTGCCAGCCGGACCGCTTCAGCCTCGTTGCTTACGGTCATGATCGGCAGCACGGGCCCGAAGGTCTCCTCACGCATGATCCGCATCCCGTGATGGACGCCGGAGAGAACGGTAGGCTCGTAGAAGAATCCCGCCAGACCCGCCGGATTCGCCCGCCGGCCGCCCGTCAGGATGCTTGCGCCCGTCGAGGCCGCTTCGGCGACGTGATCCTCCACAATCTTGAGTTGGCGTTCACGAATGAGCGGACCGATCTCGGTATCGGGATCGTCACCGGCGCCGACCCGCAGCTTGCGCGTCTTCTGGACGCAGAGTTCTGTGAAGCGTTCGGCGACCTTACCCACCACATAAACGCGCTCCGCTGACAGGCAAGCCTGGCCGGTGTTGGTGAATGCGCCCCAGACGACTCCGCTCGAAGCCAGATCGAGGTCGGCGTCCGCGCATACGATCACGGGGTCCTTCCCGCCAAGTTCCAACACCGTTGGCAGCAGCCGGGCGGCCGCCTCACCCTGAATCCTCTTTCCCGTGGCCACGCTTCCGGTGAAGACCAGCTTGTCGATGGGTGAACCTACGAGCGCTGCACCCGTTACGGCGTCGCCGACCACGACGTTGAGAACGCCGTCTGGAAGCCCAGCCTCTTCCGCAATCGTGTTGATCGCGAGGCCCGACTGCGGGGTGAACTCTGACGGCTTGAGCACCACGGTATTTCCCGCGATCAGCGCGGCGCCGACCTGGTTCATCGGAATGCTGAAAGGATAGTTGGACGGTGAGATGATTCCGATCACGCCGTACGGTTCGTATTCCAGCCGCCCGCGTTTGAAGCGAACCGCCAGGTTCTGGTGGGGAACGGATTCGGGTTCAAGGAAAGAGGGGCCGTGTCCTGCGAGATATGAAAGACCGTCGAGCGCCACCAGGACTTCGGCCAGCAAGGATTCCAGTCGCGGCTTGCCCGCTTCACGCGTGATGAGGGCTGCCACATCGTGACGACGCTTGAAGAGCGCCTCCTTCAGCTTCACGAGATAACGCCCTCTGCCACCAGGACCCAACCTCCGCCAGGCGGGAGCCGCCCGGCGGGCATCCGCGACCGCGGCCTGAACTTCCGTTGGTTCAGCGGCGTCGAACTCGGCAAGCAGTTCGCAGGTTGCGGGATTAAGGGATTGGACTTTGCGTCCCTGCCGGATGGGTGGAGCGCCGTGGTGATTTCCAGGCTGCCCATTCGCGCCTGGCGCGGCCTCCTGCCTTTCGCCATTTTCCTGGCCGCCGAGTCGTGAAAGCCCGGACCTGAGTTGATCAGTGTTCATAAGTGTCCCTCATTGCCTTACCACGGGGTCGCGCCGGGCTAGGATGACAGACGTCCACGGTCATTAGACCTCAACTCGGGCCGCTTGGCTAGTGCACGTATCGCGCAACGTAAAATGTTACCCGCGACCAATCATCGCGCAATTTGAGAATGTTACCCGTTATGGAGACGGGTAACCGTATGAGTCGAAGATCGCGAAGGGACTACTTGCAGAGCATCTATGCTCGCTATCAGAAGGCCAGCCGCCGGGAGAAGCAGCGCATCCTGGACGAGTTCTGCGCCAACTGCCGCTATCACCGCAAGCACGCTATTCGCTTGCTCAACCGTTCGTTGTCGACGGCACCGCGGAGGCCGCGCCGACGCGTGCGCGGCCAGACCTACGGAGCGAAAACGATGTCGGTGGTGAAAGCAGTCTGGGAAGCCGCCGACTATCCCTGGTCGGTACGCCTGAAGGCCTTGTTGCCCGAATGGATGCCCTGGATACGCCGCCGCTTCAGGCTGAAAGCGGAGACGGAGCAGCAACTGTTGCGCATCAGCGCCCGCAGCATCGACTATCGCTTGCGCGACGAGAAGCGCAAGCAGCGACGCCGGCTCTACGGCCGCACCAAGCCGGGCAGCCTGCTGAAGCATCAGATCCCGCTGCAGACGGATCACTGGAACGTGAACGAGCCGGGCTTCACCGAGATCGACCTGGTGTCGCACTCCGGCAACTCGGCGGCGGGCGATTTCTGCTACTCGCTCAACCTGACCGACATTCACACGGGCTGGACTGAGACCCAGGCCTTGTTGGGCAAGGGTCAGGAGGTGGTGCGGGCGGCTCTGGAGGCGATGCGCCAGACCTTGCCTTTTGGCTTGCGCGGCATCGATTCGGACAACGGCTCGGAGTTTATCAACGACCACCTGTATCGCTACTGTCAGGCCCAAGAGATTCAATTCACGCGTGGGCGGCCCTACAAGAAAGACGACAACGCGCACATCGAGCAGAAGAACTGGACCCACGTGCGGCGCCTGCTGGGCTACGTGCGTTACGACAGCCCGGAGGCGCGGGAGGCGATCAACGATCTGTACCGCCAGGAGCTGCGTCTGTTTCAGAATCTGTTTCTGCCCTCGGTAAAGCTGGCTAGCAAGAAGCGCATCGGATCGAAGCTGCAACGGCGGTATGAAGCACCCCAAACGCCCCTGCAGCGCCTGCAGGCCTCGGGCAAGGCCGATCCGGCGCGGCTGGCGGAACTGCAGTGTCAGCAGCAGAAGCTCGATCCGTTTGAGCTTTCGGCCCGCATTGAGGCGAAGCTGAAGCGGATCTTCGCTCGGAGCCGTGAGGCGCCCGTGCCGACGAAGACGCCTCACCGCCCCGAAGGCGCTTCGACCACTGTCGTCTCCCCGGCGCGCACGGTCGCTGCACCGGCGCCGGAGAGGCCGGCTCGTGGAAAATCGAGTTCGGGTTGGCGAAAAAAGCAAAAGGCAAGCGCTGTGGAAATGACGCGCCGAGGAAAGCGTGGAAAACTCCAAAAGCAAAGACGAGTTTCCCACGCTTCCCTCCGCGCTTGGAAATCCGGCAAAACACAAAGCGCCGGATTCCCACATTCCCACAGCGCCGGCGGCTACGGGTAACATTTACAAATTGCAAGACGAAGAAGCGAAAGTAACATTCTTAAATTGCGTGACAGG
>JASHQD010000064.1 GCA_030037755.1 Terriglobia bacterium | reverse complement strand
TCGGCTGGTGAAGCGGAGGCGAGCTCTGCTGGAGAGCAACTCGCTGAGGAATAGCCAGCCGGAGACTCATCGATGCCGATGGTCCGGGGAGCGGCTTGTGGGCCGCTCCCCGTCAATGCCTCGGTTCGGCTTTCGGACGCACTGGCCGAAGTTAATCCGTCGGATTCCGCGCTGCCCTCGGTCCCGGCGGTTCCCTCAGCCCCGCAGCCCCCATCGGATCGAAAGATCTCCTCATGCCTGAAAAAACTCAAGCTCGCCCCTCGCGAAAATCCCGCCGATTCGGCGGCTCGCTCGAACTCCGCCGGCGGCACGTAGCCTAGCGACGAATGCAGCCGCTGGTGATTGTAGTACTGCTCCAGGAAGGTCTCCAGGTTCGCGCGCAAGTGCTCCAGATCCCGGTAGGCGGTGCCGTCAATTTCCTCCCGCTTCAGCGTCTTGATAAAGCTTTCGCAGCTGGCGTTGTCGTACGGGTTCGCCGGCCGGCTCATGCTGGGAATCATCTGGTGCTGCTCCAGAACCTGCACGTATTCCGGGCAGGCATATTGCATCCCGCGATCGGAATGATGCACCAACCCGGGCGGCGGCTGCCGCTCGGCGATCGCCTTCTCCAGCGCCGTCCGCGACAGGCGCGTCATCAGCGTACGATCCAGCGCCCAGCCCACCACCCGCCGCGAATACGCGTCCAGCACCACCGCCAGGTACACAAACTCGCTCTGCAGGCGGATGTAAGTGATGTCGGCCACCCAAAGCTGATGGATGCCCGTCAGCTTCATCCGCCTCGCCAGATTCAGATAGACCTCCAGCTGGTGCTTCGAGTTCGTGGTCACCCCGAACGACTTGGGCTGCACCGCCAGCAGGTTGTCGGTCTGCATCATCCGCCACACGCGCTTGTGGTTCACCACCATGCCGCGTCGCCGCAACTCGGCCGTGATGCGCCGATATCCGTAACGCCGCCGATGTTCCAGCGCGATCTCCTGAATCGCCGAACGCACCGCCATTTCTTCGGCCACCGGCTCCTGGCTTTGCAGAAATCGATAAAACCCCGCCCGGCTGACCCCCGCCAACCGGCACTGGCGCTCGATACTGAGGCTGCCTTGCCCTGGCATCACGTCCCGGATTTGGTCGTAGATGCCGTCCCGCCAGACTTGCCGTTCCGCTGGCGTCGAGCCTCGACTTTTTGCAAGGCACCTTTGAAAAAATCCACTTCCAAGATCTTTTCCGCCAGCAGTCGCTTCAGCTGCTCGACCTGTTTGCTCAAGGACGCCTCCCGCGGGTCCGGCGGTGCTGCTTCCTCCCCCGGCTTGGCCGAATTCCGCAGCGCCTGCCAGCGATACAGACTTCTCCGACTGACCCCCAGTTCGCGCGCCAACGCTCCAAAACTCTCGCAGCCCTGCATCCGATCCAAGGCCATCTGCTGAAACTCCCGCGTCCGCCTTACCCGCCGTTTTCTCACTCGCAGCTCCTTTCGCTGCAAAGTGTGCCACTCCGGACTGTCTCACTTCAAGGGTTCAGTCCACAGGAAGACCGTGCCACAACGAGGCCAAACGGGGCCGCCCCTACCTCGAAATCCGGCCACTGCCCGGGCTCAAAATTGACAATTAATTAACAATCCGCCGTTTCGTTTGCGCTAGAATACTCCCGGATGAGGTGCAAGGCGTGCCTCTACTGAATTCCCACCTGCCGCTTATCTCCACAAGGGAGGCCATCCCATGAGTCACAGCAACTTCACGCTTATGCTGCGCCGGACATCAACCGTCGTGATGGTTGTCCTGGCATCGGTATGCAGCTCACTGGCTCAGCGTCCCCTCACGACGCTTCACCGATTTCAGGGCGGAAACGATGGCGATTATCCGACAGCGAGCCTGATTCAGGACACGGCGGGCAATTTCTATGGCACCACCGAGTACGCCGGCGCCGGCGGCTATTATGGAACAGTATTCGAGCTGTCTCCGCCGGCCAAAGCAGGCGGCTCCTGGACCGAAACGGTGCTTTACAGCTTCCGCAACAATGGGGACGGGGCTCGCCCCACCGCCGGCTTGATCTTAGACTCCGCGGGCGACCTTTACGGAACGGCCAGCGATAGTAACGCCGGAGGGTACGGCGCGGTTTTTGAGATGACACCGCCCACGACGAAGGGCGGTCCATGGACGGAGACGGTTCTCTACACTTTCCAAGGCGGCTCCGACGGAGCCTACCCGTACGGCGGACTGGTTTCTGACTTGCAAGGCAACCTCTACGGGACCACCGAAACGTCCGTTTTTGAGCTGAGTCCTCCTGCCAGCGGCGGCGCCTGGACATTCACGCTGCTTCACGATTTCGTCTGTTGCACCAGCGACGGTTGGAATTCCCTGGCTGGTCTCGCTCGCGACCCGCAAGGCAATCTGTATGGGACTACCGAGTGGGGCGGCACCTACTCCGGCGAGTACTGTCAGTACCTGGGCTGCGGCACGGTCTTCGAGGTCAGCCCTCCCGCTGTCCAGGGTGGGCCGTGGTCAGAGACCGTCCTCTACCGGTTCGGCGGAGAATCTGACGGTCTGAATCCGATGAGCGCGCTGACGCTCGATGCGCATGGGAATCTCTATGGCACCACCTACGGCGGCGGAGCGCTCGGCGGCGGCACTGTCTTTGAATTGACGCCTCCCAGTGTACAGAACGGCGCCTGGACGAAATCCATCATTCACAATTTCACTTACACCAGCAAACAGGACGGCGCGGTTCCCTTAGGGACGCTGATTTTCGATAGTGCCGGGAACCTTTACGGCGCCACGGAATTCGGCGGGAATCCGTGCAGCTACGACGACTCGCCTTACGGCTGCGGAACGGTTTTCGAACTGGCGCCTCCCGCCACGGGGAGCGGCGCCTGGACGGAAAGCATTCTGCATCGCTTCGGCGCCCAGGGTCCGTGGCCCAGGTGGCCCGGAGCGGGGGTGATCCTGGACAATCAGGGGAATCTGCTGGGCACGACGCTCTACGGGGGAGATCTCGACTGCACCGGCGAGAAAAGCGACGGGTGCGGCACGATCTTCCAGATTCAGTAGGCCGATTCATCGTTGGCCTCGATGCCGATTTTTACACCGCCAGGCTGGCGCATCAGACCTTCTTGCGCGATTCGCGACCTCTTGAGTTCCCGACACAAGGCTGCTCCAGCCTGGGCCGCTTCCCACGCCAACCTGTGTCGCTCATCACATCCCTTGACGCTTTCGAAATCCTAGGCTGAAAGCGTACGGGGAGGTGCAGCGATGGAAACTCGCAGGCATCATCGGCGGAAGGAAGACTACAGCCTTCGCACGCATCTGATCCACGGCAATTTCGAAAGCCGCAAGTGGGACTACGACCACCACGTGGTGCCGCCCATCTCGCAATCGACGGCATTCCGGCTGAGTTCGCTCGAGCGTGGCGCCCGAGGATTCGAGGAATTCGCTTCCGCCGAGGAGCAGTCGAACGGGCACCATCCGATCTACATCTACGACCGGCTGAACGAGCCTACGCGCGGCATGCTGGAGGAGAACCTGGCGTACGCGGAGGGTGGCGACGTCGCCGTCGCATACGCCACGGGCATGGCCGCAGTCAGCGCCGCGCTTGGATCCGCACTTCAGCAGGGGCAGGAGGTGCTGGCCCACGAAATCGTCTACGGCTGCACCTTCAGCCAGATGACGAACTGGCTGCCACGATTCGGGATCAAAGCGCGCTTCGCGAATTTCTTCAAGACGGAGTCGCTGCCGCGACAGATCACGCCCCACACGCGCGTGCTCTATTTCGAAACGCCCATCAATCCCACCATGCAACTGATCGACATCGCCGCCGTGCGCGCCGTAGCGGACAAAGTGAATGAGCACCGCAAGCCCGACGATCGCCTGCTGGTGATGGTTGACAACACCTTCGCCACCCCGCAGTGCCAGCGTCCGTTGCGACTGGGCGCCGACATGGTCGTGGAAAGCCTCACCAAGGCCATTGGCGGATTCGGTACTGACATGGGCGGCCTGGTCGCTACCTCGTCTGACTGGTACCACCAGCTCATGCTCTATCGCAAGGATTTTGGCGGCGTCCTCAACGGGCGCAGCGCCTGGAGCATGCTGGTGTACGGCCTGTCGACGCTGGCCACACGCATGACCAACATGCAGAAGACGGCCCAGCGCGTGGGCGAGTTTCTGTGCAAGCATCCCAAGGTTGAGTTCGTCAGCTATCCCGGGCTCGATTGCTTCCCTCAGAAGGCACTGGCGCACCGGCAGATGCTGAGCCCGGAAGGCAAGTTCGCGCCCGGCAGTATGCTCTATTTCGTTCTGAAGGGTGAACCCGGCAAGCCATCGAACGCTGAGAAGCTGGTGAATTACCTGGCCGAGCACGCCTACTCCATCACGCTCGCCGTCAGCCTGGGACAGATCAAGACGCTTATCGAGCATCCTTACTCAATGACCCATTCGGCGCTTCCCGATGAGCAGAAACGCGCGTTCGGTATGCATCCTGAAGGAATCCGGCTATCGGTGGGACTGGAGGACTGGCACGATATCATTCGCGATCTCGAGCTGGCGCTGGAAAAGGTGTAACGCTATCGTGTCGAGCGGCCAGCGAGCGGAGATCCGGCTGCAGGTCGATCATTCAGGGTTGTGTTGGTGACCGGGCCTGCGATGTGGCGTTCGGTGACGTTCGTCAAGATATTCAGCCGCTCATCGAGGGCTTTGAATCTCTACTCGCTCGCCTGTTGGTTGCGCTTCTGGGCTTCTCCGTTCGGATTATAGGTAGCCGATTTTCGGCTATGAGCGCTCCAAATGACACCATGGGCGCCACAGCACTACGGACTCGTGGGCGGAAACTGCTGCTCCGCTCCTCCGCCCAGCGTCTGGTCGGAGTCAAGACCGATCACGTACAACTCCGACGGCGACACCAGGTAAAAATCGAGCGTGCTGGTCGTTCCCCCGGCAGTGACCGTCATCGACCCGCGGCCGTTCGAGCTGACAGTGCTTGTGGCCGTCATGGTGATATTCGCAGTCGGGCTTTGGGCGTCGTTGTCGTTCTCGTTGCCGGTCAGATTCCCACCGGATCCGGTCGTGAATTGGATCAGTTTGTCGATGAATCCGGTGCTGGACGTGCCCGAGATCGTCAGACCGTATCCCCCG
Organism: Terriglobia bacterium; assembly: GCA_030037755.1. Classification (GTDB taxonomy): domain Bacteria; phylum Acidobacteriota; class Terriglobia; order UBA7540; family UBA7540; genus Gp13-AA77. The sequence goes on along the minus strand of JASHQD010000064.1, from coordinate 877 downwards.
CTCAGGTCGGTCGACGAGAATTGCGACTCGCTTTGCACGTTGAGGACGCCGATCGAGTCGCCGCCCGTGTCAGTGCGCATGAGCACGGCCTGGCCGTTTTCGATCAGGTAGAACGAGTACGTGACATTGCCACGAGCCGTGCTGGTAAGGCTCAGAGTTCCATGGCCGTTCGTCGACACTCCGTAGGTGCCGGTGAAACCGTATCCCGTATAGATCGTGCCGTTGTCGTTCTCGTCGGCGATGCCGTTGGTGATGCCGCCGTTGCCGTTGGAAGTGAACTGGCCGGCATCTTCCGCCGGGACGCTCTGGCTCTGGCCGCTGGTCGAATAGACGATGCCGCCGTCAATGGCCGCACTGCTGAAATTCGAGCCCTGCTGCGCGACCGCCGTTCCTTCCCACAGCGAAGCCGAATCGAGCGAGACCAGGCGAAACTCGCTTGCCGAGACGATGTAGAAAGCGAAATCGAATGTTCCAAGCGTGCTGTTCAGCGTCAGAGTGCCGCGCCCGGTCGAGGCCACCACGAAGGGACCGGTGATCGAGATATTCTGATTCAGCAACGTGTTGGAATTCTGATCCATCAAGCCGCTCGTCACGGCGTTCTTGCCGTTCAACGTAAGCAGCGCGATCGCCGCCAGTTCGTGGCCCGTTACTCCTCCGCCGCTCAGGCTGAGAACGTAATTGCCGCTCAGCGACGCTGCCGAAAAAGCAGAGGTATCGTTCAGATCGATGGTGCCGATACCGGTCGCAACGGTGTCGTAGCGGATCATCCGGACACGCGCGTTTGAGATCATGACGATCTCATAAGTCTCGGCGCTCAGTCCGCTTGACCCTGAGGGCGTAATGGTCAGCGTGCCGCGGCCGTCCGTGCCAATCGTAT
>JASHQD010000008.1 GCA_030037755.1 Terriglobia bacterium | reverse complement strand
TGGTGATGCAGCCCTGCACCGGACATACCAGAGCACAGAGATTACACCCGACGCAGTCCTCTTCGATGGCCCGCGGGATGCGCTTGCCGTCGCCCTTCGCCGGATACTCCTCGATGCACTGGTGCGCGCCGTCCTCGCAGGCGACGTAGCAAAGGTGGCATCCGATGCAGAGGTCCGGATTGATATCTGCGACGATCTTGTAATTCAGGTCGAGATCGCCCCAGTCCGCGACGTTCGGCACGGCGCGGCCGACCAAATCGTCGATCCGGCCGAGTCCTTTCGACGCGAGATAGCTTTCGAGCCCTTCGATCATGTCCTCGACAATGCGAAAGCCGTAGTGCATCACGGCCGTGCAAACCTGCAGCGAGCTTGCTCCCAGCACGATGAATTCCGCGGCGTCGCTCCACGTGGCGATGCCGCCGATGCCACTGATCGGAATCTTCACGCGCTTCGAGCACGCCGCGACCATGTTGAGCGCGATCGGCTTCACCGCCGGACCGCAGTAACCTCCATGCGATCCTTTGGCGGCAACCGTGGGACGCGGCGCGAAGGTGTCGAGGTCCACGCCCATCAGGCTGTTGATGGTGTTGATGAGCGAGATCGCGTCCGCTCCGCCCTGCTCCGCCGCCACCGCCATGCGCGTGACGTCCGTGATGTTGGGCGTGAGCTTTACGATTACTGGCGTGCGCGCCATCTCTTTCACCCACTCAGTGATCATGGTCGTGTACTCGGGCACCTGCCCAACGGCCGCACCCATGCCGCGCTCGCTCATGCCGTGTGGGCATCCGAAGTTCAGCTCCAAGCCGTCGCAACCTGCGTCCTCGGCGCGTCTCACCATCTCGTGCCAGGCTTCACGCCGTGATTCGACCATCAACGACGCGATCACCGCGTGCTTGGGATACCGTTTCTTCACTTCCGCGATCTCGCGCAGATTGTCTTCGATCGGCCGGTCGCTGATGAGCTCGATGTTGTTAAAACCCATTAGTTTTTGCGGCCCCAGGTCAATGCCGCCGTAGCGCGAGGTGGTGTTGACGATCGGCTCGCCGATGGTTTTCCAGACCGCGCCGCCCCAACCGGCGTCGAAAGCGCGCATGACCTGGCCGGCGGTGTTCGTCGGCGGTCCGGAGGCAAGCCAGAAAGGATTAGGGCTCGTGATACCGGCAGAATTGATGGCGAGGTCTGGCATCGGAGGCTCCTCAGAGCAAGGGCTCGATAGCTTCACGCACTTCAGCCGACGGCACGACCGGTACGATCTCAAATTCCATCAGGTCGCTCCAGTTGGCAATCCATTGCTGCAGCAGGCGCGCGTCATCGCATTCCATGAGTTGAAAGCACCGGTCAAAGTTGGCTTCAATCCAGCTTCCGATGTACTTGAGTCCCTCCGGCTGCATGCGGCCCTGATCGCGGAGACGCCGGTAAATGGGCTTCGGATCGCGGTTCTTGAATCTCTCAATCACCATGAATTGCATGTCAGTTCACAGTCCACAGTCGACAGTTCACATTCGATGCTTGACAGCAGGCTCTCGAAAGTCGAAAGTCAAAAGCCGAACGTCAAGAGCGGAAACAGCATCTTAATCGTCCTTTCGACCGTCGACTTTCGACCGTCGACCTCAACCGAACTGTCGACTCTCAACTGTCGACTGTCGACTCCTTCCCAGCCACCCGTCAATTCCCAGCGCCGCCGCCATACCCTCGGCGACCGCATCCACCACTTCCCTGCCCCCGTTAACGCAATCGCCGCCCGCAAAGTACTTGGGATTAGCGGTCTGGTGCGTGGCCGGGTCCACCGCGACGCGTCCGTTGGTCAGCTCGATCCCGGGAATCGCACGCAGAAACTCCGTCACCGGCTGCTGGCCGAGCGCCTTCACAACCATATCGACCGCAAGCACGAAGCTCGACTCGGGCTCGATCTCCACGCGCCCAAATCTGCCACGGCCCTCGAGCCGCGTGCGCGCGCACTCCAGGCCCGTGACCGCACCCTCGTGACCCAGGATTGCAAGAGGCTGCGTGTTCCACAGGAATATGACGCCGTCCTGTTTGGCCAACTCGTATTCGTAGGCGAAGGCGGGCATCGAATCCTCGCCGCGGCGGTAGACCATGTAGACGGCTTCCGCTCCCAGGCGGCGCGCCGCGGTGACCACGTCCACCGCCGTGTTGCCTGCGCCGATCACGGCGACGCGCCGGCCCACGTCGATCCCGGCGAAAGGTCGGCTCTTGGTTCGCTCGATAAACTCCATGGCGCCGCACACGCCGCGCAAGCCCTCGCCCGGGAGCTGCAGATCCCAAGTTTCGCCGAGGCCCACGCCGATGAAGATGGCGTCATATTGCGATTCGAGTTCGGACAGCGCGATGCGTGAGGGAGCCTGCTGCAAGTTGAAGGTCGAAGGTTGAAGGTCGAAAGTTGAAGCCGCGCCTTCGGTCGAGGGCTCACGCTGGATTGCCGATCGGGAACCATCGACCATCGCAGAAGCCGTGCCTTCGACCTTCGACTCTCGACCTTCGACTATCCTAGGATCGCCTGTAACCTCGACGCCCTGGTGAATCCTCACGCCCACATTCTCCACGAGCCTCACTTCGCGCAGGCTGTCTTCGGCGCGGCTCTTGTAGGCCGCGATTCCGTAAGTATTGAGCCCGCCCGGCGCAGCGTTGCGGTCGAAGATCTCGACCGCATAACCGCGCCCGGCCAGCTCCGCCGCGCAGGCGAGCGACGCCGGACCCGACCCGATACAGGCCACGCGCTGGCCGTTGGGCGTCCCGGCGCGAAGCGGGTTAAAGCCCCGGCTCACGGCGTAGTCCACGGCGTAACGCTGCAATCGCCCGATCTCCACCGGACGCTCGCCCGTGCCGTTCAGCACGCACGCGCCTTCGCAGAGCACTTCCGTCGGACACACCCGCCCGCAGCTTTCGCCAAGAACGTTGGCGCTCAGAATCACGCGCGCTGAGCCGGTCAGGTTGCCGGTTGAGATTTTCCTGATGAACGACGGAACGTCAATGCGCGTAGGGCAGGCCACGATGCAGGGCGCGTCGAAGCAATACAAACAGCGGCTGGCGGCGATCAGCGCCTGTTGCGGCGTTAGAAGCGGATTGAGATCGGCAAAGTTCTCTTCGTATTTCTCAAGCGGCAGCTTGGGGGCGATCTGCTCCAGCTTCATTCGAGGATTTTAGTCGAGCGGCGCGGCGTTGTCACGGCGGAGTCGATAGTGATAGTGCAGTAGCACGACCGGTAGCACAGCCACTGAGGGTCTCCCAAACTTCGCTAGAGGTCGAACGACGACTTGAGCCATATTACGCCGCTTTCTCCCTCGACGAGTCCTGATTTCTGCCCAACGAGTCTCGAAGGAAATCTGGCGGAGACTCACCCCCGACCTCCTGTTTGAAAGCGTGAACGGGGGCTGCGCTTCAGAATTCGGCCTCGACTTCGAAACCGTGGTGCCTCGGACGGTGTGGCTCGTGCCCAGGTCTTGAGTTCGCCGGCGCCTTGCAGGCAGTCCGAGAATGCGCTGTGCAGGGAGTCTTGCCAGCATGGGCGAGCGCCCGGGAGATCAGCGCAATGACCGGCTGGTCGTCACAGTCGTTCCGTCACGGAGATCGTAAACGAAGTGCTCGAGTCCTGTTTCGCCATCGAGATCGGCCATTTTGACGGTGGCCTCAGCCAAATCGCCCTCAAAGCTCACCCAAATCGGCGTGCCATCGGCTAGCTTCTTGAACAGTGCGTATCGATCCATTCTGAGCTCCCTCGAGACTCCCCCGCCATCTACTTGCGGACCCAGCTTAGCAGGCCAGGTTTGCTACGGGTTGACTCGTTTTGAAACCGGTCAAATCTTTTGGGTAGCGATTAAGTCGCTGAGTGACAGTGATTTTCCGGGTCCCCTCGTGAGCAATCGTCCTGCCGGTAATGAGAGCTAAGGCAAGTTTAACGTTCGAAATTTTTAGTTGCACTCTTTGATACGATGCGATACCATTACGCTACGTGAGGTTATTTTTGTGCGACGTGAGGGGAAAACGGCAATGAGTTCAGGGAAAAGCAAGTCAAGCCATTTCAAGACGCTGCTGCAGGCCGATGTCCCGCAGGGGCGAAACGGAAAGCACAAGGAGATCGTTACCACGATCCTCGGGGACCTGGACAATCTGAAAGAGGGCTCTGCGCTACGGATTCCGCTGGAGGGCCTGGCCGAGAATAAAGCAAAAGTCCGGTCTGCGCTGAATCGCGCCACTCGCAAGAGTGGGAGGAACGTGGCAACAGCCAGCGACAGCGAGTCGCTTTACGTCTGGAATGTGAGCAAGCCCTAGTCAGGCGGCGCATCGCGGCTGAACTAAAACGGGCGATGGCAAGTTCTAGCGATGGCGAGGCAGCCACTTGTCGCCTGCCACATCGGTGCGGTACACCCAGCCCTGGTTTGCAGAATCATCGTTGCCGTTGACGTGCTCCAGCGCGTCTGCGATCAGGTGATGTGAAGGCGCGAGAATGCACACCGGATCGGTCGTGGCCGCGTCGCCGGCAAGCAGAAACGCCTGGCAGCGGCATCCGCCAAAATCCCGCGTGCGCCGATCGCAGGTGCGGCAAGGCTCCGGCATCCAACTTTCATCGCGGAAAAGGTTGAACGCCGGCGAATCCTCCCAGATCGAGCGCAGGGATTGCCCGCGCACATTCGCGAATTCGAGGCCGGGAATCACCCCGGCGGAGTGGCAGGGCAAGGCGCGGCCGGCCGGGTCGATGAGCATCTGCTGATGGCCCCAGCCATTCATGCACGGCTTCGGATACTTCGCGTAATAGTCGGGCAGCACGAAGTCGATGCGTAAGCGGCCCTGCAGTCGCGCGCGCGCAGCGTCCACGATCTCC
>JASHQD010000063.1 GCA_030037755.1 Terriglobia bacterium | reverse complement strand
CACCGAGCAGCCCACGGGACTCACGAGGATGGTCTTGTCCTGCAGGCCCAATTCCTCCAGCGCCTCCGCGACCAGCTTGTGAGCCACGCCGTGCCCGCAACCGGGACAGTAGTGCGTCTGGTGCTTCAGGTCGGACTTGCGCTCGAAGACGCCGTAGAATACGGGCGACCTCTCGTGAACCACTTCGTACTCGCTGGGATTCACCTTCGGCTGAACGGGAGCGGTTTCGACTGGCATAGTCATGACCTCGTAGCCCTCGCTGTAGCGGCGCTGTCCCCAGCGCCGGACGCCGCTGTAGCGCCGGTGTCCTCACCGGCGCGTTTGCCGGGCGGCGCGGAGGACAGCGCCGGACCGCCGGTTTCCTCACCGGCGTGTTTGCGACTCACTGGGCGGCGCTGAGGACAGCGCCGCTACAGCAATTTCACGCCGCGGCTGCGCGGCGGGTACTGATGCGCGCCAATATCTCTTCCACCGACGGCACATTGCCGCCGCCACGTCCGTAAAACTCCACCGGGATATGGCCGTCGAGCGCCACACGAACGTCTTCGACCATCTGCCCGTTGCTCAACTCCACCACCAGAACCTTCCGGACGCGCTCCGCGGCGTGTTTCAGAGCCGCCGACGGGAAGGGCCATACTGTGATGGGACGGAACAGGCCAGCGCGAAACCCCTCGCGACGCGCGGCTTCGACCGTCGAGCGCAGGACGCGGGAAGTGATCCCGTAGCCTACCAGCAGCACCTCGGCGTCTTCGGTCTGATAGAGCTCCTGGCGAACTTCCGCGCGCTGCACCTGGTGGTATTTCTCCTCCATGTGGCGCTGGTGCTCCTCGAGTTCGTCCGTCTCGAGGAAAATCGAAGTCACCAGGTTCTTGCGCGTCTCCGCCGTGCCCCGGACGGCCCAGTTCTTCTCCGACGGGTCGGGCGCCGGAATCTCCTTGAATTCGAGGTCGAGTGGCTCCAGCATCTGGCCGACGGCGCCGTCCGCCAGCACCACGGCAGGATTGCGATACTTGTCAGCCAGCTCAAAGGCCAGCATGGTGAGTTCCGCCATCTCCTGAACGGAGGCCGGCGCCAGGACGATGTTGCGGTAGTTGCCGTGCCCGCCGCCCTTGACCATGGCGAAGTAGTCGCTCTGCTCCGGCGCGATGTTGCCGAGTCCGGGTCCGCCGCGCACCACGTCGACGATCACGCACGGCAATTCGGCGCCGGCGATGTAGGACATGCCTTCCTGCATCAGGCTGACGCCCGGACCGGACGACGCCGTCATCACGCGCACGCCGGCCGCCGCCGCCCCGTAGACCATGTTGATCGCGGCCACTTCGCTTTCGGCTTGGACGAACGTACCGCCTACCTGGGGTAGATAGAGCGCTGCTGCTTCCGCGATCTCGCTCGCGGGGGTGATAGGGTAGCCATAGTAAGCGCGGCATCCGGCGAGAATCGCGCCCTTCATCACCGCTACGTTGCCTTTGCACAAGTGCCGCATTTTTGCCTCCGAAAAGCCTTCGGCTCTCAGCCTTCAGCTGTCAGCCATCAGCCTTCAGCCCCTGTAATACTCGTGCTGATCGCTGAAAGCTGACTGCTGACAGCTGATGGCTGATTGCTGACGGCTCTCAGTTCCGGCACGACCTCCGCCCTGATCCTCCGGTAAACGGTCAAAGCCCCGGGCTCGGGGCAGCAATAGAAGCAGATCCCGCAACCCGTGCAATCGTGACCCGTGTAACGCGCCGGGTGGACACCGTACGCGCTCAGTTCCGGCGCGAGCTCCAGGCACTTGGGCGGACAGGACTCGACACACAGCCCGCATCCCTTGCACTCATCGATATTCACCGTTACCGTTCCACGCGCTGCCGCTGGCATAAGTCACCTCACCGCCACCGCATTCGGCTGCGGATGTTGCAGCCACTTGGTGCGCTCGCAGTATTCATAAAGCTCTTCCCGGAACTTGGGATGAGCGATCTCGATCATCGCCTTGGCGCGCTCGCGGATCGTCTTGCCGTGCAGATAGGCTACGCCGTATTCCGTCACCACATATCGAATGAGGCCCCGCGAGGTCACAACGCCGGCGCCGGGGTCGAGGGTCGGAACTATTCTTGAAACCGTGCCATTCTTCGCGGTGGAGGGGAGAGCGATGATGGGCTTGCCGCCCTTCGAATGCGAGGCACCCTTGATAAAGTCCACCTGTCCGCCGATGCCGCTGTAAAACTGGGTTCCGATCGAGTCCGAACAGACCTGTCCGGTGAGATCGATCTGCAAGGCCGAGTTAATCGCCACCATGTTGTCATTGCGCGCGATCAGCAGCGGATCGTTGACGTAAGCCGTGGGATGGAATTCGAACTCGGGATTGTCGTTCACGAAGTCGAACAGCTTCCTGGTTCCGAGCACGAATCCCAGAATGATCTTGCGTGGCTTGAAATTCTTGCGCTCGCCGGTGATCACGCCCGACTCGATAAGCGGAATCACGCCGTCGGAGATCAGTTCGCTGTGGATACCGAGATCCTTGCGGTCCATGAGGAAGCGCAGGACGGCATCCGGGATTCCGCCAATGCCGGTCTGGATCACAGCGCCGTCCTCGATCAGCCCGGCGACGTTGCGCCCGATCTCCACGTGCAATGCGGTGATCTTCGTCGGGGGCAGCTCGCAAAGCGGCCGCGACGATTCCACGATCGAGCTGATCTGGCTGATGTGAATAAAGCTGTCGCCATAGGTACGCGGCATCTGATCGTTCACCTGCGCGATCACGAAATGCGCGTACTTGGCGGCGGTCAGCGTGGTGTCGATGCTCACGCCGAAGCTGCAGAATCCGTGGGAGTCGGGCGGCGATACCTGGATCAGGGCCACGTCGATGGGCATGGCGCCGGACTCGAACAGCTCCTCGATCTCGCTTAGATAGATGGGTGTGTAATCCGCGCGGCCGTCGTTGATGGCGTCGCGCACGTTGGCGCCGATGAACATGGCGTTGTGACGGAAGTGTCCGGCCATCTCGGGAGCGACGTAACCGGCGGTCCCCAGGGTCATCATGTGGACTACTTCCACGTCATGGACAAAGGGGCCGCGTCTCAGGAGGGCTTCGACCAGCGTCTCGGGCTCGGCGTTGCCGGGCTGGATGTAGACGCGCATGCCGGAGCGCAGCACGCGCAGGGCTTCGTCAACAGTCTGCAGCTTCCGTCGGTACTCAGTCTCCCAGGGCATCCGGGGTATGCTCCTTTGCATTAGCGGCCAACGGCCCTTACTTTCGCAGCTACGTCTTCCTGCAGACGCGCATCTTCGTACCCGAGGGCCGCCCAGTGAATGGCGCGGTCGAAGAAATTGCCCAGCAGCTTTAGCAGCTCCAGTTCCCCGAACACTTCCGCAAGGCGATCGGGAACCGATTCCCAGCTCAGGAACTCCCACAAAGTCTGCTTGGCCAGGGTGATAGCCCAAATCAATTCCGGCAGCGGCACACTCTGCCGCAAGCGGCGCGCGCCGATCTCGCGATAGCGTCGCTCCAGGTCCGAATCGGTCTTGGCCAGCAGCCACTCTCCGAGGTGCTGGTAGATCTCGCAAACCCGCCGCCGGAGTTCCTCCGGGGGCACCCGGCTGAAAGACCGCGTGAACTCCGACTGCTGGACCTTCTCCAGAAGCTCGCTGGCCAGAGCTTCCGAATGGGCTTCGATCAGACGAACCAGCCGATGCGTGAGCATAACCACCTCCGACCTCTCACGGTCTCGCCACTTCTATCTTGGCCCTGCGGTCGATTGCGGCTGTGATCCCCGGCACACGGTGGTGTGACTCTCGCAACAGGCGTTCACGAAGCGATAATGCCCATCAGCGGCGAATGGGCCGTTGCCACGTTACCGGTATCAGATTCTCGCTCGAAAAGGCCGCTGCTGGAAGGCTTGCTAGGCTCGACGATTCCAGGCCGAGGCTGCAGCGTGTGGGATGGAAGCTGTGGGCACAGCCGATACTGCTCCGGGGACTGGCGCTTCGGCTACCGCGCGCTTTCCCAGGACTTCGGCCGCGAGCAGCACCAGCGCGATCCAGACGAGATCCGCAACCAGCAGGTGCAACACCTGGACGCTTACAGGGGCGAGCAGCGTGAGATTGAGCGCGCCTAGCGCGGCCTGGAGGATTACCAATCCGAATAGCCACGCTGCCACAGATTTGGATGCCGGCGTGTTCGCATCGCTCCACGCCCTCGCCGCCAAAGCGAGCAGGAATAACCCGACGATCACGGCGAGAACCGGGTGAATGACGCGCAGTCGCAGCAGGTAGCTGGAACTGGCGGAGAAATCACGGCTCAGACCCTGAGCCAGCGAAGCCGCAGGGAACAGGGTGTCCGCGAGCGCGGCCACAGTGCCGGTGATCGCGAGCGCGATCGTGCCCAGCAGCGCCAGCCCGTACGCCAGCCTGAGTCGCAAGTTGACAGACGCTTGCTTCGCACGGCTGCTCGTTCGAGGCTGCGACGACTGCGGATCAGCCTGTGACGACGCCGCGCCGGCCGCTAATTTCGCCGTCAATGCGAGCGAGGCGAGCAGCATGAACGTGTTCGCCAGGTGAATGGCCAGCACCACGAATCGAGCCGGCGACGTGTTGTTTCCGGTCCAGCCGAACAACACCAGGGCCGCGCCGATCGCACCTTCCGTAAACGTGAAGCAAAGCGCCGCCACAGCGCACGCGCGAGCAGGATGCCTGGCTTCGAATCGGCGGAAGGCGAAGTAAACGAGGGCGATCACCAGAACCACAGCGACGCCACTCGAGGCTCGATGCGCGAACTCAATCACGGTTGCGATCGCGGCGCCGTGCGGGATCACGACGCCCTGGCATAGCGGCCAATGCTCGCCGCATCCTGCTCCCGAGCCGGTCGCGCGCACCACGGCGCCCCAGAGAATCACCAGCAGGTTATAGGCGAGTACGAGCCACGCGAAGACGACGAATCGGCGGGATTTCGGCGAGCCTGCGGACATAGCTGGATCGTAGCACACGCATACCGTGTTGGGCGCACAGGTGCGATCTTCGGGCGTAACTTATTGAGAATGAAATATCTGGCGGTCATTCCACGGTAAGTACCTCTGTTTTCGGCAGCCTGACGGTTTTCGCGCAGTCCAAAATTCTAAAGCGCCTTCTTTTCAATAACCTGACGTTTTTCGTTTCGTAGAATATCGCCCCGCAGCGCCTCCGCCACAGACGCCGTCGCTTGGGGAAATCAGGCTACTAGAGCCTAGTGATGTCAGCTGGATCGATCCTATATGTCAGGTACTCCTTTACCGTCTACTCCCGACCCGCGGCTCGCTATCCTTTATTCCCAATTCCCAATTCCCAATTCCGAACTCCCTATTCCCTATTCCCTACTCCCTACTCCCTACTACTCCCTATTTCCCTCTTTGGGCGTCCATGTAAAATCCTTCCACTCCGCATCGAGCAGCTTGCACGCCTGGCAATCCAGC
>JASHQD010000062.1 GCA_030037755.1 Terriglobia bacterium | reverse complement strand
CTCGGCGTTTGCCTCGGCCATCAGGCGATCGGCGAGGCGTTCGGAGGACACGTTGAGCGCGCGCCGGAACTCATGCACGGCAAGATGAGCCCGATCGCCCACGACGGCCGCACGATCTTCGCCGGCCTGCCCAATCCGTTCCCCGCCACGCGTTATCATTCGCTGATTGTTGAAGGCTCCGGCCTGCCCGCTTGCCTCGAGGTATCGGCTACCTCGCCGAAGGGTCTCATCATGGGATTGCGCCACCGCGAATGGAAAGTGGAAGGCGTCCAATTTCATCCCGAGTCCGTGATGACGGGGGCAGGCAAGCAATTGCTGGAGAATTTCCTGCGATTGTAGCGCGACCAGCCCACACGGTGGCCGATTCCGTCCGCGCCAAGGTCTACCGTGCGGCGCTACGCTCGCGTGAATTCGATCAATCGAGCGAGCGTCCGCGCCCCCGCCCCTGACCTGATCGCCTCGCCAGCGAGGGCTACACCTTCCGGGAAGGACGGCGCGCGCCCTGTGGCGACCAGCGCGGCGGAAGTATTCACCAGGACAGCCTCGCGATAGGGCAGGTAGGGACCGGGCGCGCCTTCGAGTACTTGCATCAGGATTCGGGCGTTGGTCACGGCGTCCCCGCCTTCGATTGAGGCGGTGCTGCGCGCCAGTCCGAAATCCTCGGGATTCAGTTGCCGCGTCGTGACCGTTCCGCCTACGGCTTCCGAGAAGCGCGTGGTTCCGGTCGTCGAAACCTCGTCCATGCCGTCCCACGCCGCCACCACCATCGCGCGCTTTGTGCCGAGTCGCGACAGCGCTTCCGCCATGATCTCCGTCCGCGCATGATCGAAGACGCCGGTCAACTGGACCGTGGCGCCCAGCGGATTCGTCAGCGGCCCCAGCAGGTTGAACACGGTCTTGGTGCGCATGGCGCGGCGCGCGTTCATCACGTGACGCGTGGCCGCGTGATGCTGCGGCGCGTAAAGGAAGACGCAGCCCACGGCGTCGAGACAGCCGGCGATTCGGTCAGGTGGCAGCTCGATTCGAACGCCCAACGCCTCCAGCACGTCGGCGCTGCCGCAGCGGCTGGATATCGATCGATTCCCGTGCTTGGCTACGCGCACCCCAGCCGCGGCCGCCACCAGCGCCGTCGCCGTGGATACGTTGAAGGTGCCGAGGCCGTCGCCCCCGGTTCCGCAGGTGTCGAGTAGCGGTCCGGCTCCGTGCAGCTCCTCGATTCGCAAGCCCGCTTTCGGCAGCATCTCCGCGGCGCGCGCGCGCATAACTTCAGCGAATCCGACCAGCACGTCGACCGTCTCGCCGCGTTCGCCGAGCGCACTAAGGAAAGCGATGATCTCGCCGTCCGGGACGGTGCCGGAGAGGAGTTCGGTCATCACTTCACGCGCTTCGGCATGAGTGAGCCCGTCCGAATCGTAAATCTTGTCGGTTGCTTCAGCGATGTGCATTGACGTGTGCGCGCCGCGTTGCCTTTTGGCTCCCACTTTCCTATACTGTCCTATCAAAGAGCCGCATCTTCATTCTAACGCTTACCAGCACGGGACCGTTCGCCAGCCAGAACCGTTCGAAGTGCAATCACGAGCTTGATGGTGCAACTGACGGCTGACAACTCGAAATGAAAATCCACGAATACCAAGCCAAGCAGATTCTTGCCCGTTTCGGAGTCAAAGTTCCTCGCGGCGAGGTGGCATCGACGCCCGACGAGGTTCGGGAAGTTGTAGAGCGTCTCGGCGGCGGCACTGTGGTTGTAAAGGCACAAATCCACGCCGGCGGACGCGGCAAAGCCGGTGGCGTGAAGGTCGTGAAGGGCGCCGATGCTGCCGTCCAGGCCGCCAGGGCCATGCTCGGCAAGACGCTGGTGACCCATCAGACGGGTCCTGAGGGGCGCGTCGTCCAGCGCGTCTTGATCGAAGAGGGATTGGGCATCGCCCGCGAGCTTTATCTTGGGTTAGTAACCGACCGCGCCAGCGGACGCGCGGTCTTCATGGCGTCTACCGAAGGCGGCGTAGAGATCGAGGAAGTAGCCGCGAACCATCCCGAGAAGATCCTGCGGGAGCCCGTCGATCCAGCCGTCGGATTCCAGCCGTTTCAAGCGCGGAAGCTGGCCTTCGGACTCGGCCTGACCGGCGGACTCGTTAACGAAGGCGCGCAGTTCCTTACCAGCTTGTATCGGACGTTTGAGGCTACAGACGCGTCGCTCGCAGAGATCAATCCGCTGATCGTGACCTCCGATAATCATCTGTTGGCGCTCGACGCCAAGATGAATTTCGACGACAACGCGCTCTTCCGTCACCCGGACGTCAAGGCGTTGCGCGACATTAACGAAGAGGATCCGCTCGAGGTCAAGGCCACCAATTACGGCCTCAATTACATTCGTCTCGAGGGCAATGTCGGATGCATGGTGAACGGCGCAGGCCTCGCGATGTCCACCATGGACATCATCCAGTACGCGGGCGGCAGTCCAGCGAACTTTCTCGACGTCGGCGGCGGCGCCAACGAGGAACAGGTGCGTCACGGCTTCGAGATTATTCTCGGTGACCCCAACGTCCGCGCCGTGCTGATCAACATTTTCGGCGGTATCATGCGCTGCGACATCGTGGCGAATGGAGTGGTGTCGGCATCGCGGCAGTTGGGAATTAAGGTCCCGGTCGTGGTGCGTTTGGAAGGAACAAATGTCGAGTTAGGACAGAAAATCCTTGCCGAATCGGGCTTGAATTTCATCGTCGCCCAAGGAATGAAGGACGCGGCCGAGAAAGTTGTCGCTGCGGCAAAGAATTGAACCAATCCTATGTCTATACTCGTTGACCAGAATACTCGATTGCTCGTGCAGGGAATCACGGGCCGCGAAGGCGGATTCCACGCCGAGCAGGCGATCGAGTACGGCACGCAGCTCGTGTCGGGGGTAACGCCTGGCAAGGGCGGCACGATCTGGGAAGGCGCAAGCGCGAAGCACGAGGTCCCGGTATTCAACACCGTCGCTAAAGCGGTAGAAATGACGGGCGCGAATGTGTCGGTGATCTTCGTACCGCCACCGTTCGCCGCCGACGCCATCATGGAAGCCGCAGATGCTGGCCTGCCGCTCGTGGTGGCGATTACCGAAGGTATTCCGACGCTCGACATGATCCGCGTGAAGCAGTACCTGGCGGGCCATCCTGGCACGCGACTGATCGGTCCGAATTGTCCGGGGATCATTTCGCCGGGCAAGTGCAAGGTGGGGATCATGCCCGGACGCATCCACAAGCAGGGCAATATCGGGGTGATCTCGCGCAGCGGGACGCTGACCTACGAAGCGGTCGGACAGCTCACGGCGCTAGGCATCGGACAATCCACCTGCATCGGCATCGGCGGCGATCCCATCATCGGAACCAACTTCGTGGACGCGCTCAGGCTCATGAATGCCGATTCTGACACGCATGGAATCATCCTGATCGG
>JASHQD010000061.1 GCA_030037755.1 Terriglobia bacterium | reverse complement strand
TAGTGCCGGGCACGGAGGCTCGGCTCCTTCTCGTCGACCGCCTCTTCACACACTTTGAGCAAGAGGAACGCATCAAGAGCCTCCGAGGCAAGCTTCAGGATGATCTGGTTCGGATCCGTCAGATACTCGATCACGCAACATCGAACAGTTTTATCGTGATGAACGAGATGTTTTCATCGACGACGCTCAAAGATGCTATCTATCTAAGCAAAAAGGTGATGGCGAGAATGTCTGAGTTGGACCTGCTCGCCGTCTGGGTGACTTTTTTGGATGAACTGGCGTACTTCAACGAAAAGACCGTGAGCGTCGTCGGTACCGTGGACCCGCGTAACCCGTCGGAACGGACATACAAATTGGAAAGAAGGCCGGCCGACGGACTGGCGTATGCAGTTGCGATCGCTCAGAAATATCGCGTGACCTACGACTCACTGAAGGAGCGAATCAAGACATGAGAGCGCTGCTCATGTATCGAGATCGGGACTTCGACCCTCACCAACTACTCCGTCATTACCCGACGTACGGAAGTCGAAACGTCGATCCACGATTGCAGTTGCCGGCCCACGAACGAGCGCTGATCCAGGATCTGGACCTTGACACGCTGCTGCGCACAATGGCGGGCGACGATGAGTTTCTCTTTGAGGTGGCAGAGAAAGCGATCCTGTCCGGAGTGCAAAATGATGCGGAAACCATCTTGTATCGGCAGCGCGCCCTCAAGGATTGCTTGAAGAACCAGGCGGTCGTGAAACAGCTTTACGGCCTGTCAGTGGAAATGATTGAGGCCACCCGCAGGCGGTGGTGGGAATTATCGGGTCACTATCTGTCATCGGTGTTGTACGGCGCTCTCGATATTCTCGAGACCTCACTGGACGTGCTTCGAAGACTGAGGGGCATCGCTGAGGAGCAGGCCGAACGATTCGAATCGGAGGCTTTCACTACGCTTTTCGCCATGTTGAAGGCAGAATTCAGCGACGACTACTTGGACAGCATTCGGCGTCACCTCATGGAGTCCAGGTTCCGCAGGGGTGTTTTGCTGAGCGCGCAGTTAGGCGAGTGGGGTGAGAGCGCCGAGCTAACGCTGCGCAAGCTGCCTGCGAAAAAGTTGAGTTGGTTCGAACGAATCGTTGGCGAGAAGTCTTCAGGTTACACCTTTCATCTCGCGGAGCGCGACGAAGCCGGGGCGCAGATCCTATCGGACATGCGCCAGCGGGGGACCAGCCGCGTTGCAGTTGCTCTGGCCCAGTCCGCTGATCATGTGGTGAGTTTCTTCAAGATGCTGCGAGCGGAGTTGGCTTTCTACTGCGGGTGTCTGAACCTCCACGACCGGCTCGCGGCGAAGGGAGAGCCGGTGTGTTTTCCCACGCCCGTGCCCGCGGGTGAGCGCAGACACTGTTTCAGCGGCCTCTACGATGTCTGCCTATCACTCCGCATGGAAGGCAACGTAGTGGGTAATGCGGTCAGCGCCGGTGGCAAGAGTATGGTAATCGTCACCGGCGCCAACCAGGGCGGAAAATCCACTTTCCTGCGCAGCATCGGTCTGGCACAGCTCATGATGCAATGCGGCATGTTTGTAGGTGCGGAAGTGCTCGAGGCCGAACTCTGCCCGGCTTTGTTTACTCACTTTAAGCGGGAGGAGGATGCCACCATGAAGCGCGGGAAGCTCGACGAGGAACTCGCCAGGATGAGCGACATCGTAGATATGCTCGAGCCCAACTCGATGCTCCTGTTCAACGAATCATTTGCTGCGACAAACGAACGAGAAGGGTCGGAGATCGCGCGCCAGATTGTCTCTGCGCTGCTAGAAAAGCGCGTCATGATCTTCTACGTGACGCACCTCTACGAATTCGGGCACAGCTTTGTTGACAGAAATAGCCAGGATGTCCTTTTCTTGCGCGCCGAAAGAAGGCCCGACGGAACGAGAACTTTCAGATTGCTGGAGGGCGAACCCTTGGACACCAGCTACGGTGAAGATTTATATCGGCAGGTGTTTGAATCGGAGCCCGCTATCCAGGCCAGAGAACCCGATCAGGCGAGTTTGGGCATTGGCACCTGATTCTAACGTCGCTTCCTCTGGGTCGCCGGCACTTCTTCGGAATGGGTACTCGCGTCTGCTCTCAGGCCCACCAAGAACCGGATAGCACGTTGGGGTGAAGTCGACTCCTGACCTCGCGGCTCGTGCCTGTATTGGTAGTCGTGTTTGCGTTGGAACTCCCGGAGCTCAGCGATCAGTTTGCGCACTTCTCCGTCCGCAGTGCTCTTAATCAGCGCTAAGGAGGCGGAAGACTGCCACTGTCCGGCCGCCGCCTGCAGATGATAGAGGCAGAGCCCGGCAGAGCGCCGGTACCGCTGGCTGAACTCGGTGTCCTCCAGCAATTCTTCGAGAACCGCCAGGTAATGATTCTCGGACTCCATCCGCATGGCGCATGCGGTGCAACTGGATCCGGGTGTCAGCCCGAATGTGGCCGGCTGCCGGCGGGGCCGCGTTGGAAAACCCAAAAGCGTGGGCTTCCTTTCAGGCTTGCTCTCGGGAATCTGCTCCACTTCGTGCTGACATCTGGTGAGAACGTTCTCGCAAAGGATGGCCACGCCGAAACCGTCAGCCCAATGCTCAGCCTCGATGTTTTTCGCCTGCCAAAAGTGCTCCCGGCAGAACCCGCCACCCTTAAGGAACCTTTCTCGCGCCGAGCCCGACATCATGCCCTCGTAAAGAAAGCTGAAGATGTATCGGCGCACGGCACGCTGGAGGCTGTGGCAGACAGGGCATCCGCCGTCGGCGAGACCTCGCTCCAATGCACTCGTCGCGTGCCACGCGGGTTTCCGCTTGCTCTTTGTCCCTGCCATGGAGGTCAGCTTAGTACCTTGTAACGCCGGTCTTACGTTCGCTGCCTGCTGCCTGGGACAGCCGCAGTCGGCTCCGCAACTCGAAGCTGTGAGAGTATGTCCAGCGAGCGCCGAACGGCTTCGCTCTCCTGTGGTTCGACCCCGATCGCTCCGCTCAAACGTTCCAGCCGGGCGCGATAACCGTCCGCCCGAGCGTCAAACTGCCGGCGCAGTTCGGCCAAGGTTCGTCGTAGCCAGGACTCAAGCAGTCTTGCATATCGTTGGAAGGCGTTGTCGACCGCGTGGCCAACTTGCTCCGAAAGCCGTCCCTCCACGCGTCGCCTCGTAAACCCGCGGCCCAGTAGCTTGAAAATGTCCGGTTCCAGGACAATTTCGAGGGGGCCGGGATCTAGCCTCGGCATCTCCTGGACGACAGAATCCAGCGTCTCCTCACCAGGAATACTAGCGCCTTCCAATGCGGCCGCGGCACACGCGACGGCTTGCGAAAGCTCACGCGCGACATCGCGCAGCCTGTCGAAGATCTGATTTGCCGCCTCGGCTGCGGTCGCCGCCAGATTACGCAAGACGATGTCTTTTGCATCGGCACCCGCATCTCCATCCTTCCGAAACCATCCTTCGACGACCTCCGATGCTGCTCGGCCTAGAGCCACGGCACCGAGTTCGCGTATTTCATCGACCGACTTCAGGCAGAAGTTGTTCGCCTCTTCAAACCTTCCCGTCGCGCGTCGCAATTCCGCTTCCACGGAGCGTAGCTTCTTCTCCTCCTCTTTTGGCCTAGTGGCCGCCGCCTCCAGACGGAGCTTCAAGGCTGCTTCGACGCTCTCCTGCAATGCGCCGATCTTCCTGCGAACAGATTGGCGCGCGAGTTCCTGGTGCCGCTCGCAGAGCGGTTGGATCTCACGCTCAAACCAGGCGTCGAGGAGGCGTGCGTGCTCACCGTCTACGCTCACCGGGTAAACAGCGAGCTTCAGCCCCAACTGCGATGCGATATGGGCGTACGTATAGTCGACGACGCGCTGACGGTCCTCCTCTCGCAAGAGGTCAGCCTTACTCAGCAAAACAAACGCAGGGATGGCTGCTTCGTAGAGGTCCTGCAGCGTCGCCAGGTCTTCCTGATTAAGCGTCGAGCCGGCGTCAATTAACACGACTCCAAGATCGCAGCTTGGCAGATAGGCGAGCGTCTCCGCCGCGCCCGCCGTCGCCAGCGAACCCAACCCGGGTGTGTCGACAAAGGTCACACCATCTCGCAAGCGGCAGGACGGCAACTCGACCACGATTCGAGTGACATGTTTGGCGTTGCCGGGATTAAACCGCTCGCTGACAAAATCAGGTAGCTTCTCGATCTCCGCACTCTCCGGCCTCCGACCCGCACACGTTACTGTAAGTCGAGGCTCCGGCCCGTGCATGATTCTCGTGGGCACGGCCGTGATCGGGGTGACGCCAACGGGCAGGACCGTGGTACCGAGAATGTGGTTCAGCAGGGACGACTTGCCGGAGCTCACGCGACCGAACAAGGCGATCTGGAAGGCGTTCGACTCCAGGCGGTCCAAGATGATGTCCAGCGTCGGCCTGAATTCCACCAAACCGTGCTCACTGATCGTGCGTTCGAGGGTCTTCAGGACCTGCGTCTCATTGCTTGTGTGTTCGAGCCTTCGTAGGCGCCCCTCCAAGTCCCGGTCCTGGGCCAGATATGTGTTGAGTCTGCGAAGCACTCCCTTCATTTCCTCTACCAGCCCGTTCAGCTCGGGGACCAGCGCGATTGGTACTTCGCCGTACCCCCGCATTGCCTTCGGCCGGCATTCGTCGAAAGCGATGTCCGCGAACTCCAGGCTGACGCGAATCGCATGCCGCGCCTCGAACTGAGGCTCGGGAGGGTTGATTCCCTGGCTCCTCAAGACCTGGACCATCTGTGCGCGAATCCGAGCGATATAATCTTGAACAACCTTGATCTGCACCGGAGAGAGGTCGCTACGATACTTCGGGAATGGCGATTTGGAGGCCGCGGCAGAGAGAATCGATTCGATTTCA
>JASHQD010000802.1 GCA_030037755.1 Terriglobia bacterium | reverse complement strand
GGCGATCGCCTGAGCCGCGACATCGACGAGGAACTGCGATCACATCTCGCGGAAGCGGTGGCCCAAGGCCGCGACCCAGCCGAAGCTCGCCGGTCGCTGGGTCCGGCGCTGCGCCTGCGCGAAGAGAGCCGCGACGCGCGGCTGATTGTATGGCTCGACTCGCTCCGCGCCGACGCTGTCTTCGGGTTTCGGCAGCTCATGAAGAACAAGGTGGCATCGGCTGCCGCGATCCTCTCGCTCGCACTCGGAATCGGCGCTTGCACCGGAGCCTTCCGCCTAATCGATGCTCTTCTGCTTCGACCTTTGCCCGTTGCAGAACCGGATCGGTTGTACCTTCTGACCCGCCAGGGTACAGGGCCCGCTGGTAATTTCAGGGTCAGCGACAGCAACGAATACCCGACATTTCAACTTGAGCGCGCTGCCGTGAAGGATGAGGCCGAATTGATCGCCGTCTCTTACGCCGATCGCGCCGACCTGACTTACGTGTCGGATGAGGAGATGGAGAAAGCCCACCGGCAGTTCGTCTCCGGCTGGATGTTCGACTCTTTTGAACTTCGGCCTACTCTAGGCCGGGTGCTGACCACCGAAGACGATTTGAAGCCGCACGCGCACGCCTACGCCGTGCTCTCCTATGACTACTGGAAGAACCGGTTTGGCCGCGATCCCAAGATCGTAGGACGTACTTTTCGGATGGGCGACGACCTGTATGAGATCGTGGGCGTCGGTCCGGAAGGCTTCACGGGGACCGAACCCGGTACCGAAATCGACCTTTTTCTGCCCACGATGATGAATCCCGGCGTCACTCATGCCGGCTGGAGCTGGTTCCGCACCTTCGCGAAGGTGAAGCCGGGCGTTGCCGTTGAACCGGTGCGCGAGAAACTTGCGGCGGTGAATCAGGCGGTCGCGGAGGAGACTGCCAAGGGGTTCGTCGGCATGCCGAAGCAGCGCATTGAGGATTTCCTGCACCAAAAGCTGGTGCTGGAGTCGGCGGCCACGGGCGTCTCTGGCATGCAGGATGACTATCGCACATCGCTCGCCGCGCTCGGCGTGCTGGTGGCGCTGGTGCTGCTCATTGCTTGCGCCAACATCGCCAACCTCATGACCGCTCAGGCGGCGGCGCGGGCGCGCGAGATGGCGTTGCGAGTTTCGATCGGCGCCGGACGCGGTCGCCTCGTGCAACTGGTCCTGGTGGAGGCCGCCTGGATCGGGCTCATGGCGGCTGGCCTTGGATTCGGGCTCGCATCGTGGTCCGCGCCGTTTGTAGTCAGCAGGATCAATCCGCCCGACAATCCGGCGCGTCTGTCGCTTCCTGCGGACTGGCGGTTGCTGATGTTCGGCCTGGCGCTCACCGTCGGCGTCATGCTGCTCTTTGGCCTGGCGCCCGCGCTGCGCGCCTCGGCCGTGCAACCGCT
Organism: Terriglobia bacterium; assembly: GCA_030037755.1. Classification (GTDB taxonomy): domain Bacteria; phylum Acidobacteriota; class Terriglobia; order UBA7540; family UBA7540; genus Gp13-AA77. The sequence goes on along the minus strand of JASHQD010000802.1, from coordinate 22,089 downwards.
GAGCGCGATCAGGGGCGGCCAGGATCCGCACGCCCGCAGGCGCCTGATGCGTCTGCTGATCGCGGTGCAGACTGCGTTCTGCTTCCTGGTGCTCTTCGTGGCCGGTCTCTTCGTGGCCACGTTCCAGCGGCTGTCAAACCGGCCGGTCGGCTTCTCAGCAGATCGGCTTCTGACTCTGGACGTCATCGCGCAACAGCCACAGATGCCGGTGTACTGGGACCAGGTGGCTCAGCACCTGCGCGAGTTGCCCGGTGTGGAGAAGGTGGCCCTTTCCAGTTGGCCCATTCTCATTGGGGGTGGCTCGTTCGGGTTTGTTTCCACCAACGGCGGCCCTCCAAGCGGTGTCTTGGTCTACTCCATGAACGTGTCGCCGGGTTGGCTGGAGGCGATGAAGATCCCGCTTCTCGACGGCCGTGACTTCCGCCCCGAAGACGCCTCTCCGAGAGCTGCCATCGTCAACCAGGAGTTCGCCAAGGACTTTTTTCAGGGGAGCGACCCGGTCGGACGCTCGTTCTCGGGGGGAGGCAGTTCCCCGCCGATTCAGATCGTCGGCCTGGTTCCTGACGCCCGCTATATGGACGTGCGCGAACCGGTTACGCCTGCGGCGTTCTACCCGCTTTACGCGGCTGATGGGGCGAGCGCCTTGCAGCCGATAACGCAGGCAACATTCGTGGTACGTACGGCCGCTTCCAACTCTCTCGGCATGGCCTCAATTCTTCGCCGCGAGGTGCCGCGCGCGCGGCCAGAGTTTCGCGTCAGCAACATCCGCACGCAGTTGGAGATCGACCAGTCACACACGGTACGCGAGCGGCTGCTGGCGAGGCTGGCATTCTTCTTTGGACTCGTCGCGCTATTGCTCGCAGGCGTCGGTCTTTATGGCGTACTCGATTACTCCGTCCTGCAGCGCCGCCGCGAGGTCGCCATTCGCCTGGCGCTCGGCGCCCAGGCCGGCCACGTGGCTCAGCGCGTGACTGCGGACGTGTTCGCCATGGTAACCGTGGGGACGCTGGCTGGTTTCGCGGCGGGCTTCGGATCCGTACGCTACATCGAATCGCTCCTGTACCAGGTTAAGCCGACCGATCCGCAGATGCTGGCTTGGCCTGCGCTGATCATCGCGGCGGCCGCAGTCCTGGCCGCCTTGCCCCCAGTGATCCGGGCAGTGCGCATTGATCCGGCCCTGATGCTGCGGTCGGAGTAAAGGAAGGACTGATATGTCACTGTGGTCGCGCGTTGCGAACGTATTCCGCGGCGATCGCCTGAGCCGCGACATCGACGAGGAACTGCGATCACATCTCGCGGAAGCGGTGGCCCAAGGCCGCGACCCAGCCGAAGCTCGCCGGTCGCTGGGTCCGGCGCTGCGCCTGCGCGAAGAGAGCCGCGACGCGCGGCTGATTATATGGCTCGACTCGCTCCGCGCTGACGCTGTCTTCGGGTTTCGGCAGCTCATGAAGAACAAGGTGGCGTCGGCAGCCGCGATCCTCTCGCTCGCACTGGGTATCGGCGCCTGCACGGGCGCCTTTCGCCTGGTCGACGCCCTGCTGTTACGGCCCCTGCCGGTGACGGAACCGCAACAGTTGTACGCCCTGGCCCGGACGGGAGTCGATCCTGAAGGCAAGGTCGGCACCTTCGATGGCTGGGCTTATCCCGATTTCGCGCTGATGACGGCACAGGCTCGCGGTCAGGCCAATCTCATCGCAGTCTCCTACGCCCAGCGCTCCGACCTGACGTATGGCTCCGACGACGAGATGGAGAAGGCATACATCCAATACGTCTCTGGATCGATGTTCAGCAACTTTGGGCTGCGCCCCGCTGCAGGACGGCTTCTGACCGCGGAGGACGATCGCACGCCTCGCGCTCATGCCGTCGCCGTCCTGTCCTACGACTATTGGAACCATCGCTTCGGGCGCGATCCCGGCGTGATCGGGCGCACCTTTCATCTGGGCAACGATCTTTATGTGATCGTGGGCGTGGGTCCTGAGCCCTTCACCGGCACCGAGCCTGGCACCATCATCGACGTCTTTCTGCCCACCATGATGCATCACGCCGTGACCCATGCCGACGAGACATGGATGCGCACGCTGGCGCGCATCCAGCCCGGCGTGGCGATGGAGCCGCTTCGGGCGAAGCTCGATGCGACCTCGCGCGCGTTCGAGCGGGATCGGTCGAGGGATTGGCGTGGCATGTCCCAAAAGGAGATCGATGAATACCTGAACCATCCTCTCATCTTCGAACCTGCGGCCGGGGGCGAATCCGACATGCAGAGCACCTATCGCACGTCGCTCCTCGCCCTCGGGGTCCTGGTGGCGCTGGTGCTGCTCATTGCATGCGCGAACGTCGCCAATCTCATGACCGCCCAAGCCTCGGCCCGTGCGCGTGAAATGGCCTTGCGCGTATCGATCGGGGCTGGACGCGGGCGCCTGGTGCAACTGGTGCTTGTGGAGAGCGCGTGGCTCGCCTTACTGGCCGCCGCGCTCGGCGCGCTATTTGCCTGGTGGTCGGCGCCCTTCGTGGTCGGCATGATCAATCCGCCCGATAATCCGGCGCGACTGGTGCTGCCGGCGGACTGGCGCGTGCTCGGCTTTGGCCTTGCGCTGACCGTCCTGGTCATGCTGCTCTTCGGACTCGCCCCTGCCCTGCGTGCCTCCGCTGTGCAACCGGTGAGAGCTCTCAAGGGCGGTGAAGATCCGCACGCCCGGCGGCGTCTGATGCGTGGGTTGATCGCGGTGCAGACGGCCTTCTGTTTCCTGGTGCTCTTCGTGGCTGGTCTGTTCGTAGAGACGTTCCACAAGCTGTCGGAGCGGCCGACGGGATTCGACGCCGACCGCGTGCTGACGCTTGAAACCGTGGCGCGCCATTCGCAGGCGCCGGTGTATTGGGACCAGATGACGCAACACCTGCGCGAGCTGCCCGGGGTTGAAAGCGCTGCCCTCGCCAGCACAACCCTGATGGGCGGCTGGAGCTGGAACAACTCGGTCTCCGTCAACGGCGCGCCTCCCAACGGAGTGCTCGGCTACTTCATGAGCGTCTCGCCGGGCTGGCTCGCAACCATGAAGATTCCTCTGATCGCCGGCCGCGACTTCCGCCCCGAGGATCGGTATCCTGGCTCGGCGCTCGTGAACGAAACCTTCGTCAAGGCGTACTTCAACGGTGTGAATCCGGTGGGCAAGTCATTTGACATGCTCTTCGACGAGGGCCGCAGGGACCACTTCGAGGTGGTTGGCGTCGTGGGCGATGCTTGCTACCGGGACGTCCACGAGCCCACGCTGCCTCAAGCCTACTATCCCTTCACGGCATTCGATCGCGATGGCAATCTGCAACTGAAGGCGATGGACCACGGAACGTTCATCGTGCGGACGGCTACGGCCAATCCGCTCGCGCTCGCGGCCACCCTGCGCCGCGAAATCCCGAAGACGTGGCCCGAATTCCGAGTCAGCAATGTCCTTACGCAGCGTGAGATCGACGAGTCACACACCGTGCGTGAGCGGCTGTTGGCCCGCCTCGCGTTTTTCTTCGGTATCGTTGCGCTCGTGCTCGCCGGTGTTGGACTGTACGGCGTGCTCGACTATTCCGTGCTGCAGCGGCGGCGTGAAGTGGCCATCCGCATGGCGCTTGGGGCTCGAGCCGGACACGTGGCGCGACGCGTAACCGCAGACGTGCTAGCCATGGTGATCGCCGGCGCCATCGCCGGTCTCGCGCTCGGCTTCGCCTCGGTGCGATACATTGAGTCGCTGCTCTACCAGGTGCGGCCCGGCGATCCGCGTATGCTGGCGATCCCCGCTCTGACCATCGTCGCCGCGGCGTTGCTGGCGGCCCTGCCGCCCGTGGCCCGCGCGGTGAGGACCGATCCCGCGGCGATGCTGCGCGCGGAATAGAGCGCCATTCCTCCGGGAATGAGCATTCCTCCGAGCTTCCGAACGTCTGGCTGAGTTACCGCCCGTCGACCGGCATCCTCCCGCTTCAAAATCCGCGGATCACAGCCCGGAGGCGAATTTTTGCGTTAGAATCTGGGCAGAGCCAGGAGGATCAACAATGCCACAGCCAGCAAGCGCCGAGCGCCGGCGGGCTCCGCGCCAAAAGGTGAATCAGCCGCTCGTCCTCGTGGTGGACTCTGAAGCCAGCCAGTTGACCAGTGGCGCATTCGCCCTCGATCTCTCGGAGTTGGGCGCGCGCCTGCGCGCCAAGGTCCACCTTGAACCCGGCCAACTCGTCACCATAATTCCCGGCAGCAGCTCAGGGCCGAGGGTGCAGAGCCGGGTGGTCTGGGTGAGCGACGAAGGCGAGGGCAGCTCGGCCGGAGTTGCCTTTCTGGAGCCGGTCGCGCTCGAGCAGTTCGCGGTCAAGACAGTCGACAGTTGACAGTTGACAGTTAGTTGACAGTCAAGGGTCGAAGGTCGAACGAAGTTCCGGCATTGATCTAAGGACAAACCGCCTGTCGACTGTTAACTGTTGACTGCTGACCCCGTTCATCCGTGCGCCGGTGGGCGCTATTCGACGGGAATTCGCAGGCGCGCTTCGCATCCCGTGTGATCGGCGCGGTTCGTGAGGGTCAGCATGCCACCGTGCGCTTCGGCGATCTGTCGGCTCAAGACCAAGCCGATTCCCGATCCGCCTTGCTTCGTCGTGAAGAAGGGGACGAACAGGTTGGACGTGTTGGAGAGCCCGGGACCATCGTCGCGAATCCACAAGTCAAGATGCGCGTGGTTTCGGTCCCAGCCGACCGTGACGCCGCCTCCGGTCTCGAGCGCGGCATCCACCGCATTGCGGAGCAGGTTGATCAGGAGCTGATCGAGCTGGTCGCCGTCCGCCTGTACCACCGTATCCGGCCCGGGTTCTACGGCGACTTTCATGCGGATTTCGAGGCTGGCAACGCGCCTCACCCAGGCGCCGATGTCGAGCGGCGCGCGGCGGGGCTTGGGCAGGCGGGCGAGTCTGGCGTAAGATTCCATGAAGCGGGCCAGCGCTTCGGAGCGTCCGGCGATGATGCGCAGGCCCTCGCGCATATCGTCGCGCCAGTCGGGAGGCGGCGACTCACGTGCCAGCAGGCTTTCGAGGCTCGCGGCCACAGATTTGATGGGCGCGAGCGAATTGTTCAGCTCGTGGCCGATCACGCGCACCAGCCGCTGCCACGCCTTCAGCTCCTCGTCGCGCAGCGCCCGGCTCATGTCCGAGAGCACCAGCAGGCTGTGGCGCAAACCGCCCTCGCGAAAGTTGCTGCGATGGACGCCCCAGCGCGTCGCGCCGCTGCCACTGCCGGGGAAAGTCATGGAGAGGATGCTGGGCGAGGGCGCCTCGAGGCAGTCTTCGAGGCCGAGTTCTTCGGCGGAAGCCCCGAGCAGGCGCTCGGAGGGTTGCGCCAGCAGCCGCTCGCCGGCTCGATTGATCAGCCGCAATCGCCCTTCGCCGTCGAACGTAAAGACGCCGACGTCGATTTCCTCCATCACCTTTCGTAGGAGAGTGGTGGCCTCGAGCGCGCCCAACCTCTGGCTGCGCAATGTCTCGCCCAGAGCGTTAGCCTCGACAACCAGTTCGTTGAGCGAGTCCGCCTTCCCGGAGCCGCGCGCGCGCAGCGAATAGTCGCCCTCGCGCAAAGCCGAGAGTACGTTCGAGAGCGTCTGCAACGGGACCGTGACGTGGTTGCGGACGCTGTAAGCAAATCCCAGCCAGACCAGGCCCAGGATCACGCCCAGCGTCCAGATTGCCTGGGAAGAGAACTGGAGCTTCTCCATCAATGCCACGGCCAGCGCCAGGCCGGGTGCGCCGCCGGCCAGCGCGAGAAGCAGGATGCGGCTCTCGAAGCTCAGTCTCGATCGGGGACGGCCGACACGGGGACCCTCGCCGTATTCCGAAAAGCTCCGAAACTCACCAAGTGGATCGAGTCCCATTGCAGTTTACACCCAGCGCGTCTCGCCGCAACCCAATCGGCCAAAAGTGGCTGGTGGCGAGTGGCTGGTGGCGAGCAAGAAAACCTTCGCGCGCTGCGAAGAAGTTCAGGGTTTGTAGTACAGAAGCGCCTGCTGCAGTTAAACACAGAGGCGCAGAGACACAGAGAACGATGAATATTGCGACGTGTCAGGGTGCTTGTGTCTCAGTGTCTCTGTGTTTCGGTCTTGCCGCTAGCCGTCGTCACGCTCACCGGTATCTTCGCCGTGCGCGAGCCCGTAGCGTTCCAGCCTCCGGTAAAGCGCGCCGCGGCTGAGTCCGAGCGCCGCCGCCGCCTGGCTGACGTTGTCGTCGAATCTCTCCAGCGCCTTCTGGATCAGGAAACGCTCCACATCTTCCAGGCTCATGTCCTCGAGGCGCGCGCTCGTCTGGGCCGGCGCTTCCAAGCCAAGATCCGACGCTGCGATCTGGATGTTATTCGCCATCAGTACCGAGCGCTCCACGGCGTGGTCGAGTTCGCGCACGTTGCCCGGCCAGGGATGCGCCACCAGCGCCTTCAAAGCGGCTTCGGTGAAGCCCGTGATGTGCTTGCGATAGCGCGCCGCGTGCTGCCCGAGAAAGTGCGTAGCCAGCAGGGGAATGTCCTCCCGGCGTTCGCGCAGGGGAGGCAGGCGGATTTCCACCGTGTTCAGGCGGAAGAACAGGTCCTCGCGAAAGCGTCCCAGGGCGACCAATTCTTTCAGGCTGGCATTCGTTGCCGAAAGGATCCGCACATCGGAGCGCCGCGTCTTGGAGGATCCCACGCGCTCGAATTCGCCCGTCTCGAGCACGCGCAGGAGCTTGGCTTGCTGGCTCAGCGGCAGATTTCCGATCTCGTCAAGGAACAAAGTGCCGCCGTCGGCCAACTCGAAGCGCCCCACGCGATCGGTTCGGGCGTCCGTGAAGGCGCCCTTGACGTGTCCGAAGAGTTCGCTTTCGAACAGATGTTCCGAAAGCCCGCCAACATTGACGGCCACGAGGGGCTTCGAGGCGCGATCCGAGAGACCGTGCAGCGTGCGCGCCACCACTTCCTTGCCGGTCCCGTGTTCGCCGGTCAGAAGCACGTTCGCTTCCGACGGCCCGACCCGCGCGACGCGATCCAGTACCGGCCGCATCGCCGGCGATTGGGCGATCAGCGTGGGAAGGTCGCTGCCGCGCAGAAGCTGGTTTTCGGCTTCCAGGCGCTGGCCCCGGCGAAGGGCGCGGCTCAATTCGATCTGGGTGGATATGATCGCCACTAGGCGCGCGTTTTCCCAGGGTTTCTGAACGAAGTCCCGGGCGCCGCGCCGCATCGCCTCGACGGCCACATCCACAGTACCCCAGGCTGTCATGACGACCACGGGCAGGGAACTGTCGAGCGCTTGCAGCCGATTGAGCAGATCAAGCCCTTCCTCACCCGAGGTGGTGTCGCGCGCGTAGTTCAAATCCATCAGCAGGCAGTCAAAATCCGCGGACTTGACGGCGGTCAAGACGCCGGCCGGCGAGGTCGTAGTCTCAACCTGGTATCCTTCCGCCTTCAGTAACAGCCGGAGAGACTCGAGCACGTCGCGCTGGTCATCAGCCACCAGGATGCGTCCTCGATACGCATCTCTCCTCGATGACGGCGCAGCCGCGCCCGGAGCGGCCGCTGCCGGAGTGGTTTGGATCTCTTTGCCTGCAATGACTGCCAGAAGTCTACCCTCGCAAATTCATTATGTCAGAATGCCGCCGGTTGCCGTTTTTAGGGGCAACGGCTCCGGCGCTGGATATGCGCGCGGCGTCAGCCCAAATCCGGTTTGACAGCACCGGTAGGAATTCATACCATGAAGGTATGAAGGCCATTGTTTCCGAAAAGGGCCAAATCACCATTCCCAAGACTCTCCGGATCCGTCTGGGCCTGCGCAAGGGCCAGGTGCTCGAGGTTCGCGAGCATCGAGGCCGCCTGGTGATGACCAAGCCCCGCTCCACAGACCCTTTCGAGAAGTATTTCGGCGCCGTCGACTTGGGCAAGACCACCGACGAGTTGATGGCCGAACTCCGCGGGAGACAGTACCCCAGTGGTCACCGCCGTCGACAGTAGCGTGATCTTCGACCTTGTGAACCCCGATTCCCAATACGGCCCATCCTCGCGCGACGCCTTGCAGACCTGCGTTGCGGAGGGGCGCATACTCGCCTGCGAGGTCGTGTGGGCGGAGGTCATGGGAGCCTTTCCTTCCAGCGCGGACGCTCGGCAAATGTTCGACGATCTCGGCATCGAATTCAGCCCCATGACCCTCGAATCGGCTGCTGCAGCCGGCAAAGCGTGGAAGGCGTACCGGGAGAAGGGTGGGCCGCGCGCGCGGGTGGCCGCGGACTTTCTGATCGGGGCCCACGCCCTGACCCAGGCCGATCGCCTTCTGAGCCGCGATAGCGGCTTCTACCGTACTTATTTCAAGTACCTTCGCGTCCTCGATCCCACTCGCGCCTAAGTCCGCCATCATTCACACCGCAGCGCTCGCATCGGATCCACTTTTGTCGCCCGCCACGCCGGAACATAGCACGCCACCACCGCTACCGCGAGCAGCACCAGCGGCACCGCCGCGAACGTGAGTGGATCGTTGGGCCGTACCCCGTAGAGCAGACTCGCCAAAGACCGGCTTAAGGTCCAGGCGCCTGCCAGTCCCACGGCCACGCCTGCCAGCGCCAGGCGCAAGCCTTCCCCGAGGACCATGCCCAGTAACTCACGACGTCCGGCGCCGAGCGCGATGCGGATTCCCAGTTCGTGTGTTCGCTGCGCCACCGAGTACGAGATCACTCCGTAGATTCCCACGGCGGCCAGTGCCAACGCGAGCCCGGAAAACAGGCCGAGCAGCAGCGCCATGAATCGCTGTTGCGATGAAGACGTGGAAACGGCTTCGGCAAGCTCACGAGGCTGGTCCAACGGGATCTCGCTATCAAGTCCTCGAAGAGTGGCACGCGCGGAGGCGAGTTGCCCTAACGGGTCACCGCCAGCACGAAGCACAAGATGCAAACCCGGGAACTGGGTCTGGGCCTCCGGAAGATAAGCTTCCGGAGCGGCCGCTTGGTTAAGCCCATACTGGAGCACGTTGCCAACGACGCCCACCACGTCGATCCATTTTGGCTTGTCCTTGTCTTGCGAAAACCGCTTGCCGATAGGATCCTCGTTTGGCCAAAACCTGTCCGCCATGGCCTTGTTGATAACGGCCACCTTCGGCGCGCCCTGATTGTTGTCGTGCGCCGTAAAGTCGCGCCCGCGAAGCAGCGGAATTCGGGCCGTATGAAAATAGCCCGGTGTCACCGTAGACCACTCCACCAGCGGGCTGGACCATTGGTCCTTTGGGGGGGCCTGCCCCTCAACCAGAATCGTCCCATTATTACCGCCTTCGAGAGGCAGCTTGCTCGTGAATGAAACGGACTCCACGCCCGGCAGCGACTGCAAGCGCTGCTGGAGTTGCTCAAAGAAAGAATCATACCGATCGTAGACGCAGTCTCCGCTCACGTGTTCGCATGCGGGATTCGAGTACCGCGCCGGGGGTAGAGAGATGCCCGCCGTGAGCACGTTCCGGGGATCGAAGCCCGGCTTCACGCCCAGCAGCTTGACGAGACTGCGGATCGAGAGCCCGGCGCAGATCACCATCATCAGTGCCAGGGCGATCTCCGCTGCCGTGAGCAAACTGCGCGAGATCTGACGCGAAGTGGCGACGGTCTGAGCGCTTTCCTTTAATGAATCCTGAATGTCGGTCCCGGACGCATGGAAGGCGGGAACGAGTCCCGCCAGGGTGCCCAGCACCAGTGCACCGAGGAATGTCGCGAGGAAGACGTAGGCATCGAGCCGCACCGAGATGATTTCCGGTACATACCCGACCGGCGCAGAGTGCAGGAGCAGCCCCAGCGCTGCCCACCCGACTGCGAGTCCCGCAGCTCCTCCCAGCAGAAACAGCAGGACGCTTTCGGTGACAAGCTGGCGTATCACACGCGCCCTGCCTGAACCCACGGCCATTCGGATGGCAATTTCGCGCTCGCGGCTTACGGCCCGGGCAAGCAGCAGGTTGGCCACGTTCAGCGAGGCGATCAACATCAGGAGTCCCACGGTGGCGAATACCACCAGGAGCGCCGGACGGATCTGCTCGGTAAGCCGCGACTGAAGGGGCACGACCTTGGCGATCACGCCGGTGTTGGTTGTCGGATACTGTGTTGCGAGGCGGTTCGAAAGCGCCTCCATATCGGCTTTGGCCCGCTCGAGCACAACGCCCTTCTTCGTTCGGGCCAGAACCCACATCCAGTGACTGCCGCGCGAGTGGCGCCACATGGGCTGCATGAGGTCCAAAGGTATCCAGTATTCCGGTTTGTTGCCCCAGATATGCGGAAACTCAAACTGCTGCGGCATCACGCCTACGATCAGATAGGGCCGCCCGTCGAGATTGATCTTTGTCCCCACAGCGCTGTTCTGCCCGCCGAGGGCACTCTGCCAGAGCGCATAACTGAGGATCACGACGCCATCGTTGCCCTGCTTCGTCTCATCGTCGCTGAAATTGCGCCCGATTACGGGCGTCGCGCCCAGGAGCGGAAACACTTCCGGCGAGACCTCAAATCCCTGCAATTGCCGCGGTTCAGAAGTCCCTGTGAGTGCGGCGCCATTGATCGTGACGCCAGCCATGACGTCGAAGACCTGGTTTTGAGCCTTCCAGTCCACGAAATCCGGACCGGTATCGGGAAACAGGTCGCCCGGACCGCTGGGCTCCGTCTCCCAAACCGTCACCAGGCGATTCGAATCCGGATACGGCAGCGGGCGGAGAATCACGGCATTCACGACACTGAAAATCGCAGTGTTGGCGCCGATCCCGAGTGCCAGCGTGATTACCGCGACAGCAGTAAAGCCCGGATTTTTGGCCAGCATGCGCAGGCCGTAACGAACGTCCTGCAGCAGATTGTTCATCGTTCACCCTTAAGTCTTCAGGCCCTCAGCCCTCAGCCCTCAGCCCTCAGCCCTCAGCTTGAGCGCTGATTGCTAACCGCTGAAAGCCTGAGAACTGGTCCTTCAATCGTCAATCGAAAATCGGAAATCAACTGATCCACCCGTCCACCAGTTTGATGATCTTGTGTCCGTAAGCTGCCCAATTCTCGTTGTGGGTGACTTGCACGATCGTCGTGCCTTCGTCGTTCAGGCGCTTAAAGAGATCCATGATCTCTTTGCCCTGGCTCGAGTGCAGATTGCCCGTGGGCTCGTCCGCCAGAATCAGTTTCGGGTTGGCGATAACGGCGCGCGCCACGGCCACAAGCTGCTGCTGTCCGCCGGAGAGTTGGCTCGGGTACAAATCCTTCTTGCCAACGATATGGAAACGGTCCAGAGCATCACCCACGATCGCCTGCCGTTCCGAGCCCTTTACGTTGCGGTAAGACAGAGGAATGTCCAGGTTCTCGGCGACCGTCAGATTGTCAAGCAGGTGATACTGCTGGAAGACGAAACCGATGTACTTCTTGTTGATCTCGGCGCGCTGCTTGACATTCATCTTGTGAACGGGATTTTCGAGAAAGTAGTACTCGCCCGTCCAGGCTCCGTCGAGCATGCCGAGGATACTCAGGAGGGTCGATTTGCCTGCTCCCGAAGGACCCATGATGGTCAGGAAGTCGCCCTCGTTAATGTCGAGACCGATCCGCCGCAGCACGTAGTAGCGTCCGGCGCCTACTGGATAGGATTTTTCGATGTTTCGCAGTTGAATCATCAATGTGGTTGCCTCGGAGTTCTCGTATTCAACCTTACTTCAGTCGTCAGCGGTAAGCTATCAGCCAGCAGCACCAGCTGGATTCCCTTTGGCCGTTGACAGTGAAAGCCTCTGAATCGTCAATTCAAAATCAACAAATCACAATTCACTCATACCGCAGCGCGACCATGGGATCCACCTTGGCGGCTCGGCGCGCCGGAATATAGGTTGCCAATATGGCTACTATGGCCAGAAGAAGTGCCACCCCCGCGAACGTCAGCGGATCGGCGGCCTTGACGTCGAAGAGCAGCGATTCTATGAAGCGTGTCAGGACGAAGGCTCCCACGAGCCCCGCCGCCAATCCGATTGCAAGTGTCACTGCAGCCCGGCCAAGCACAAGCCCGAGCACATTACCCGGTAGAGCGCCGAGCGCCATGCGCAGCCCAATCTCGCGCGTCCGGCGGGATACCCAGTACGACATGATGCCGTAAATGCCGACCGCCGCGAGCAGCAGGGCCGCGGCCGCAAACACGCCCACCAACGTCAGGTTGAAGCGGCGCGTGTCGAGTGACGAGGAAAAGACGTCTTGGAAAGTCTGGAAACGAGGCGCCACGTCGGGAGCGACGTCATGAACAATCGTGCGCGCGCTCGCGAGAATAGTCTGTGGCGGGACATCGGCGCGAATCACGACCGTAAAATCCCGCCCGCCACGCAGGCGCTGGCGATAATCCACGTAGACCGTGGGCTCGGGCGGTTTCTCCAGGCTCCGGTAGTGCACGTCGCCCACGACGCCCACCACCGTGAGCAGCCGCAGGTCGCCGTCCATGTTGCCGAAATCAAGGGTGCGGCCGAGGGGATTCTGATTTGGCCAGGTAGCGCGCGCGAGCGATTCACTGATCACGGCCGCGTGAGGCGCAGTGGGAGTGTCGTGCTCGTCAAAGAGCCGCCCCTGAAGCAGCGGAATACCAAGAGCCGTGAAATAATCCCGGCTCGACACGCAGTAGTCGCCATGCCCGCCGGGAGCCGTGACCCACAGGTGCTCGAACTCGCTACTGAATTCCGGACTATCCGGCTTGAAGTTGAACTGAGGCTCGCGGTCGAGCAGCAGGAACTTGCCGTCAGGGCAATCGCCAGCTTCCAAAGGCAGGGCCGAGACTCCACCAACTTGCTCGACGCCCGGGACCGACCGGAGGCGATCGAAGATATCGCCCATAAACCTGCCCGGCCTCGTATCTTTCACCACTTCCTCGAAGTTACTCATGGTTTCGAGTTGCGAAGCGGGCACCTCAAGCTCCATGGTCACGATGTGCGACGTTCGAAATCCGGGATCGACAGAGAGCACGCGCAGCAAGCTGCGGCCGAGCAATCCGGCCCCTGCCAGCAGCACCAGCGTGACTGCCATTTGGGCGCCGACGAGAACACGAGCCAGACGCTGCGAGGCGAGCGATCCTCCTGCGCCACGGCTGCCCTCGGCGAGCGCCGCCTGTGGGTCTACAGACGTAGTCCGCGCAGTGGTCGCTATGGCGAGCCCGACGGCTACCGCGAGCGAGATCCCGAACGCAAACGCGAGCACAGGCAGATTGACCGAGACTTCATCGAGACGCGGCAGATTGGGCGGGGCCAGCGCCAGAAGCGCGTCTACACCCCATATCGCAAGGAGTACTCCGAGCGCTCCACCCGCGAGTGAGAGTAGCAGAGACTCGGCAAGAAACTGCCGCACCAGCCGGCTGCGGCCCGCACCCAGTGCGGCGCGGACGGCCAGTTCGCGCTCGCGCTCCGCTGCCCGCGCCATCAGAAGATTGGCCACGTTCGCGCAACCCACCAGAAGCAGAAATCCGACGGCCGCAAGCAGAATCAGCAGGGCCGGCCGGACGCTGGCGGTGAGCGCGTCGCGCAACGGCATCACGCTGACGTCCCTCATATCGATGGCGGGCTTGTATTGCTGGTAGAGTCGATGCGCCAGAACTGTCAGGTCGCTCCGCGCCGACTTCACACCCACGCCATCCCGCAGGCGACCGACAACGAGGGACCAATTGTGCCCGGTCCGGCTCTGGCTCTCCTCGCCAAAGAGTTCCGCCGGAACCCAGATGTCGGCGTGATCCGGATAGCTGAATCCGGGAGGCAGAACGCCGACCACCGAAAACACGAGGTTCTCTGCCTTGAGCTTGAACGACGAGAGATCGGGCGAACCGCCCAGGTGCTGGCGCCAGTAACCGTAACTCACCAGCGCGACCGGTGCGGCGCCCTGGTGAAGTTCGCCGGCCGAAAAGCCGCGGCCAAGGATGGGCGCAACACCCATGACCTTGAAGAAGTCTCGCGAAAACACGCCGACGTTCAGGCGCGCCGCCCCCGAGCCGCTGGAGACCGTCACCTGGTCGCCATAGCCCGCCGCCATCGCTGCGAAACTGTGGTTCTGATCCCTCAAGTCGCGAAAGTTCGGGTCGGTGAAGTTCATCAAGTGGCCGTCGGCGGCGACCTCGTTGAGGCTCATGATCTGATCGGGCTTGGGGTACGGCAGACTGCGCAGCATGACGCCATACACCACGCTGAAGATCGCGGTGGTGGCGCCGATAGCGAGCGCCAGGGTCGCCAGCACGACCACGGTCACGCCGGGCTTTCGGGCGAGCATCCGCAAACCGTAGCGAAAATCCTGTGCCAGACCCTGCATAAGACACCTCTACCGTGAAGCTGTCAGCCTTCAGCCATCAGCGCTCAGAACCGCAGCAGCCCGCCGGCGGCTGGCGGCTGACCGCTGAGAGCTGAATGCTGTCCGCTAATTCGCGCCTGCTGACGTCGTCATCTCCGCTTCGCTCTCTTCCACCACGCGGCCGTCAAACAGATTCACAGTGCGCTGGGCGTAGCGGGCGAATCGCGGATCGTGCGTGACCATGCAGATCGTCGCGCCGGAGCGGTGCAGATCGCGGAGCAGTTCCATCACCGCGTCGCCGTTCTTCGAGTCCAGGTTGCCGGTGGGCTCGTCGGCGAGCAGGATGGACGGCGATCCGACCAGAGCGCGCGCCACGGCCACGCGCTGCTGCTGACCGCCGGAGAGCTGCGAGGGATAGTGCTTGATGCGGTGCGACATCCCCACGCGTTCGAGAGCGTTGATCACGCGCTCCTTGCGTTCGCTCGACGGCATGCCGCGATAGGTGAGCGGCAGCTCGACGTTCTCGTAAACATTGAGATCGCCGATCAGGTTAAAACTCTGGAAGATGAACCCGACTTCGCGGTTGCGAATCCGGGCGCGGTCTCCCATGTCGAGATTCTCCACCGGAGTGCCATTCAGCCAATACTTCCCGTCGCTCGGCGAGTCCAGTAGTCCCAGAATAGAGAGCAGAGTCGATTTGCCGCAGCCCGAAGGTCCGGCAATCGAGACGTATTCTCCCTTCTGGATCTCCAGATGGACCCCCGCAAGCGCGTGCGTCTCCACTTCGTCTGTGAAGAAGACTTTGGTCACTCCCTCCAGGCGAATCAACCCTTCCCCGTTTCCACTCATGTCTGCTCCTTTGCGCAGCGTGAATTCTCGAGCTGCGTAGTTTTGAAAGATGTAGCTGTCAGCTATCAGCCGTCAGCCCTCAGCTATCAGTTTCACGCGCTCGCTGATTGCTGACTGCTGACAGCTGAAGGCTCCCTCCAATCGAAAATCGTCAATCGAAAATCGGCAATTCACTCGTATCTCAACGCTACCAACGGATCAACTTTTGCCGCGCGGCGAGCCGGAATATAGCTTGCCAGCAGCGCGACTCCCAGCAATGCGACGGCGACCACGGCGTAGATCACCGGATCGTTTGCCTGAACGCCCGACAGCAAGCTCGACAGGAACCGGCTCAATGCGAACGCCAGGACAACTCCGATCGCGATCCCCACGCCGGCGAGCGCGGCGCCTTCGCCGACCACCATCAGGATTACGTTGCTGCGCTTTGCGCCCAGCGCCATGCGGATGCCGATCTCTTGCGTCCGCCGGCTGACGTGAAAGCTGAGCACGCCATAGATTCCGACCGCCGTCAGCGCCAGCGCCAGCGCGGCGAATATCGTCATCAACAGTGTGTTGAAGCTCGGATGCGCCACCGATTGCGCCACAATGTCGGACATCGGTTCGACGTTCAGCACGCGCTGGTCGGGATTCACCGCCAGCACCGCCGCGCGCATCGCCGCGCCGATGCTCACGTTGGCACCCACGCGGACCACCCAGGACGTGGACCTGAACCCGGCCTTCAAAAGCTGCGACGCCGGCACATAGATCGTGGTAGGTTGCTCTTCGTTGATCGCCAGATTCTTCACGTCCGGCACCACGCCGACGACCTCGCGCGGCGGCTCCAGGATTTCCGGAATCTGCCGCCCTGCGTATTCGCCGACCACGACCTGATCGCCGATCGGGCTCTGGTCATTCCACCAAGCCCTCGCCACATTCTCGCTGACGATCACCACGGGCGTTGACGACGCGTTGTCGGAATCACTGAAACCGCGGCCCTGCAGCAGGGGAATATGCATGGCTTGGAAGTAGTCCGCACTGACCGCGCGGTATTCCATGCCGCCGATGCTGTGCTTCGGATTCCCCTCTTGCTGCGTGGGCAGATTGTTGGGACCCGTCAGCGGCAGTTTGCTGACCGCGGCCGCGGACGTCACGCCGGGCAGCGCGCGGAGCCTGTCGAGGACCTGTTGCTCGAAGCTCCAGACCTGGGACGACGTCGCGCTCGCTTCCGGCGCGAACGGCGTGGTCATGGTGTAGACGCCGCTCGGATCGAACCCGAGCCGCTGCTGATGCAATCGGTAGAGGCTCTCGATGAGCAAGCCGGCGCCGAGCAGCAGCATGAGCGACAGCGCCACCTCGCCTGTCACCAGGACGTTTCGCGTGCGGCTGCGAGCGGTGCTGCGTGCACCGTGAGTGCCGCCCTCTTTGAGCGACAGGTTCAAATCCGCCTTGGACGTCTGCCAGTACGACGTCAAGGCGAAAACCACGCTGGTCGCGACCGCCACGATCAGAGTGAAAGCGAGCACGCGCCCATCGAGCCCGATTTGCGTGCCGGGCGGAATGCTCCAGGGGATGGAAGCAACCAGACCTCTCAGGGTCCAGGCGGCGGCCAGCAGTCCGGCCGCTCCGCCAATCGACGCGATCAGCAAACTCTCGGCGAGGAATTGCCGCAATAACTGTGATCGCTCGGCGCCAAGAGCGAGCCGGATCGAGACCTCGCGCTGGCGCGCCGTACCCCGCGCCATGATCAGGCTCGCGACGTTGGCGCAGGCGATCAGCAAGAGCAGCCCGACCGCTCCAAACAGCATGAACAGGCTCGGGCGAAGATCTCCGAGCAGCCATCTTTGATAATTCACCAGCTGCATGCCCTGCTCGCCCGACTGCGCCACGCCTTGCCGGCGAGCCGCCTGGAACGCCACACCCATGTTCCCCTGCGCCTCTTCGAGACCCGTTCCGGGCTTGAGCCGCGCGATCACGCCCGTGTTCATCCCGGTGTCCTCGACGCTGCTGCCGAGCTGCAACGAGGTGAAGATATCCGCAGGTTGTCCGGCGAAGGCGAATCCCGGCGGCATCACGCCGACTATCGTGTAAGAGTCCCCACCGGCTTCGAATTGTTGCCCGACCACGGCCGGATCGGCGCCGAACGCCTTGCGCCAAAGTTCATCCGTCAGCACCGCGGCGCGGGCGCTTCCCGGATGCGTCTCTTCGCGCGAAATACCGCGTCCGAATAACGGGCTCACTCCCATCGTCTGGAAGAAGCCGTCGGTCACGCGTAGCGGCTTGATCCATTCCGAGACCTGGCCGCGCTTGATCTCGAGGTCGGCGCCGCCCCTGAATCCGGCGATCGCTTGAAACGCCGCGGTGTGATCGCGATAGAACTCGAATTCGGGCACGGTGAGCGAATCGTTCATCTCTCCGCCCCGCCACACCAGATTCACCTGGACCATCTTGTCCGGCTCGGGATAAGGCAGCGGTCGCAGGATGATCGCGTTAACGACGCTGAAAATCGCCGTATTCGCGCCAATGCCGAGCGCCAGCGTGAGCACGGCGATCACGGCGAAGCCGCGATTGTGCCGCAGCGTGCGGATTGCGTAGCGAAGGTCTTGGAGCATAGCGTTCATTGCGCACTGCCTTGGGAAAATTTTCGATTTTCGATTGCCGATTGCCGATTGGCGAAGACAATATCGGTTTTCGCCGTCTTCCGTGACGCAAGCATGATGGCCACGAGTTCGTTAGCTTCCTTAGTTAGATCCTTGAGTAGCTCCGGCTTCACCAGATTAGTCTCGCTGATCAGCTCCAGCCAATAAAGGCATTCGTCGGCTTCCTCAAGAACGATCGATAGCTTGGCCGCGAACTCCGCCCGAGACTGGGCACGACAAGCCGCGCGATAATTGGCTCCCACAGATGTTGCCGCGCGCAACAGTTGCCGTCCGATGACTTGACCAGCCAAACCACGCGGAAGCGCATCTACCAGCTTGATCACGCGCACGGCAAAAGTCTTTGTCCGACGCTTCAACTCTTCAGACGTCATTGCGAAACCTGATGACTCCGGCCAATCGAAAATCGACAATCGGAAATCGGCAATTACTCGTAACGCAAAGCTTTCATAGGATCCACCCGGCTCGCCCGCCACGCCGGAATATAGCAGGCAGCGAGCGCAACCAGCATCAGCAGGACGCTCACCGCGGCGAACGTCATCGGATCGTGCGCGGTGATTCCGAAAATCAATTTCGCCATCAGCCGGGTGAGAATCAACGCAGCCACCAGGCCCACGCCGATTCCGATCAGCGACACCGTGCCGGCTTCCTTGAGCACCATGCGCAGCACATCTTGCTTTCGGGCACCCAGCGCCATCCTCACGCCGATCTCCCGCGTGCGCTGGCCTGCAAGGTATGAAATCACTCCATATACTCCAACGCAGCACATGATCAGAGCGAGCGCTGAAAAGACGCCCAGCAGGGTCATGGCGAAGCGTTGCGACGCCAGCGAGTCCGAGATGATTCCGTCGAGCGTCTCCACGCCGTAGACCACGGCCTGGGCGTTGTACCGCTCCATCGCCCGGCGTATCGATCCCAGTTGCGCCTCGGGCGGCCCGGACCCACGCACCACCGCTCCCACGCTGCCGCTCACCAGGCTTAGAAACTGATCGGGAGTCTGGGGCAGCGACAAGTAACACTGCGCCTGGATCGGCGAACTCGAGTCCGAGTCCAATCCCCACTGCTTGACGTGCCCCGCCACGCCGACGATCTCAACCGAGGTGTTGAACAGCTCGAAGTTGAGACGCTTCCCAATGGGATCCTGGCCGCCGAAATACAGCCGCGCGAACTGATCGTCGATCACCGTTACCAGCGGCGCGTGCTCGTTCTCCTGCGAGGTCAGGAAACGTCCGCGTTCGAGAGGAATTCCCATGGCCTTCAGGTAATCCGGCTGTACGAGGTAGAAGAGGCTCACCTTCATCTGGTTCTGCGTCGCCGGTTTGGGCTGGCCCTCAATCCAGAACGGCAATTCGGAATCGCCCTGCATGGGCGTAGATCCCACGGAGAGAGAGGCCGCCTCGACGCCCGGAACGGCCCTGAGGACGTCCTCGATGCGCAGCCACGATTCGCGAATCGCCGCCGGGGCGCTGATCGGTGGAAAAGACAGGCTGAGGATCATCGCGTTTTTCGGAGTGAATCCCGGATTCACGCGCCAGAGCTTGGCGAGGCTTCTGATCATGAGTCCGCCGCCGGCCAGGAGGACGAGCGCCAGGGCCATCTCCAAAACCACAAAGACGGTCTGAGCCCGCTGGCGCGCGCCGCTCGACCCGCGTCCGCCTTCCTTCAAGGTCTCGTGCAGATCGGGTTGCGAGGCTTTGAATGCGGGCACCAGGCCAAAGAGCACACCACACACCAGTGCCGCGCCCAACGTGAACACGAGGACGCGTCCGTCGAGGTGGACGTCGTCGGCGCGCGGCAGAGCGTCGGGCAGCGCTTTCAGGGCCGCTTTCAGCCCCCACTCGGCGACCAGCAGACCGAGGCCTCCGCCCGCGAGTCCCAACAAGATGCTCTCGGTCAACAGTTGCCGGATCGCGCGACCCTGGCTTGCGCCCAGCGCGGCGCGGATGGCGAACTCGCGTGTCCGGCCGGTGGAACGCGCCAGCAGCAGGTTGGCCACATTCACGCACGCGATCAGCAGCACGAATGCCACGGCCGCCTGCAATAGCAGGAGGAAGGGTTGGATGGCGCCCACTACGTTTTCTTTCAAGGGAACCAGCGTAATCCCCGTGCCCCTGTCCGCGTCGGGATACGCCTCGGCCAGATGGTTTGCCAGCACTGACATGTCCGACTTCGCCTGGTCGAAAGTAACGCCAGGCTTGAGTCTGCCGACGGCGTTCATTCCCATGCTGATGCGGCGGTCGAGAAAAGACGGGTCATTCCACTGCCCCATAGGCTCGAACACATCGCTGCGATGATAATTGTTGCCAATATATCGATAATCGGCCGGAAGCACGCCGATCACGGTGCACGCCTTTCCGTTCAGCGTCATCGACTTGCCAACTGCGTCGGGCGAAGATCCGAGCTTGCGCTTCCAGAGGCCATTGCTGATCACTACAACGGGCGTCGCGCCCACCTGGTCGTCGCTGGGCTGGAAGGTGCGCCCGAGCGCGGGTTTCACGCCCAGCACCGTGAAGAAGCCCGCCGAGACCATCTCGGCCGGAAGACGTTCCGGCTCGCCCATTCCTGTCAGCGTGACATCGTCTCCCCGGTAAGCGCCGATCTCGGTGAAAGAACGGTTGTCGCGCCGCCAGTCGAGGAAATTGGGATAGGAGATCGAAGACCGGTCGAACTGCGGCGTCTTCGAGTACACCGCCACCAGCCGTTCCGGCTCGGGGTAAGGCAGCGGATTCAGCAACACGCCGCTGACCACCGAAAAGATCGCCGTGTTGGCGCCGATGCCCAGGGTCAAGGTGATAATCGCCACTGCGGTAAAGCCCGAATTCTTCCGCAGCATCCGAAGGCCGTAACGAAGGTCGGCAACGAGCGTATTCATGAGTGCCTCCCCGAATTGAGGGAATTGCCGATTGTCGATTGCCGATTGCCGATTGAGCAGTGCCAGTTCCGCGCGCGAGTACCCGCTGAAGCGTTCGCGCGCGACGAGTTCAGCGGACCGCCAAGAACACGGAACTCACGTCCGCCCGAATCGGCAATCGCCAATCGGTAATCGGCAATCATCAATCGGCAATCGTCAATCATTCGTGTCTCAGCGCCACCATCGGATCCACCCTGCTCGCCCGCCATGCCGGAATGTAGGAGGCGGCCAGCGACACCCCGATCAGAATCAGGCACGTCAAGACGAAAGTGGATGGATCGGAGGCGCTCACTTCATAAAGCTGGCTGGCGATCAATCTCGTCAGAAAGACAGCGGCAATCGCGCCGGCCAGAATACCCGCCGCCGTGAGGCGCATCCCCTGGTAAATCACAATGCCCGCGACCTCGCGGCGCTGCGCGCCGAGCGCCATGCGAATTCCGATCTCCTGCGTCCGTTGAGCCGTGTTGTAGCTGATCAGGCCATAGAGGCCGAGCGACACCAGGAAGAGCGCCAGCGCGGAAAACCCTTCGAGCAACGACACCACGATATGCTGCGGGCCGAGCGAGCGCGTCACGTATTCGTCCATCGTCTTGAAGGCGGCTACAGGCTGCGCCGGATCGATGGACGCGACCGCGGACGGAATTGCGCGCACCAATTGCGCCGGATCGGCCTTGGTCTTGACCACGATGAAGGCCTGCGAGAGCGGCTGCTGCAGCATGGGGTAGTAGCACACGCCTTTGCCCGAATCGCCGACGAGTTCGGTCTGGATGACGTGTCCCACCACGCCCACGATCGTTGCCCAAGGGGAATTGTCGCCGCGGCGGAGATGCTGTCCCACGGGATCCTGATCCGGCCAGTACTGGCGCGCCAGATTTTCGTCAATGATGACAACAGGCTGCGTCTCGAGGCGGTCCTGATCGGTTAAGGTGCGTCCCCTCTCGATCGGTATGCCGAGGGCGGTGAAATACCCGGGCGTGACCCAATTGAGCCCGCTGACAGGCCCCGGATCCTTCGGGCCGAGCGCGCGGCCTTCGATAACGAACGAGGAACTTGGATTGAAGCCGGTCAGGGGCACCGCCAAGCCAAGCCCGGCCGCCGACACTCCGGGAAGCGCCGCCAGTTTTTCATTAACGGCGCGATAAAACGCCGCTTGTTTCTCCTGTGTGTTGTACTGGTTCTCGGGAAGCTGGACGTTGGCAGTGCCCACGCCACTCGAGTCGAAGCCCGTATCGACTTTCGCCATACGCATCAGGCTCTTGAGCAGCAGGCCTGCGCCCACCAGCAAAACCAGCGACAACGCCACTTGCCCCACTACCAGCGACTCTCGAATCCGCAGCCGGCGGCGACTGGACGTAACGGATCGAGTCTCGTCCTTGAGGATTCCGTACTGCGGATGGCCCAGGACCTCTCCGAAGGGCATCAGCCCGAGAAAAAGCCCCGTCAACACCA
>JASHQD010000801.1 GCA_030037755.1 Terriglobia bacterium | reverse complement strand
TGGTCGATGTGTTGGAACTGTCGAGATTTGCACTTGAACGTCATGAGGGGGCAGTATGAGCAAGTCCAGCGGGTGGAGAACGGTGTTCTGCTTGTTCGTCTTCTGTGGCCTGGCGGTGATCGGCGCTTCGGCGCAGGGGTTCAAGAGTCTGGTGAGTTTCAACGTCACCAATGGCGAGCAGCCCTATTATGGATCGCTGGTTCAGGGCATTGATGGAAATCTCTATGGGACAACTTACGGCGGCGGAGCGAATGGTGTGGGCTCGATCTTCAAGATGACTCCCGGCGGCGCGCTGACTACCTTTTACAGCTTTTGTTCGCTCGCGAACTGCGCGGACGGATCGGGTTCCGTCTCGGGGCTGGCCGTGGCGGCCAACGGAACTCTCTTCGGAACAACCTTTGCGGGCGGCGACCTCAACTGCGATCCTCCCTCCGGGTGCGGAACGGTATTCAAAATCACGCCGGCGGGAAAACTGACGACGCTGCACACTTTCGAGGCGAACGGCGATGGCGCGGGTCCCGACGGCGGACTGGCTCTGGGCGCGAACGGCAACTTCTATGGAACAACCGGCTGGCTAGGCGGCGACGGGACGATCTTCGAGATCACTCCCGCAGGTACTCTGACCACACTCCACTTTTTCGCTGGCACCGACGGTTCCGGCCCTTACGCGACGCTGGCGCTGGGCGCCAACGGGAATTTCTATGGGACAACCTATCTCGGAGGGACATCGCTCAGCTGCAACGACGGGTGCGGCACGATCTTCGAGATCACGCCGGGCGGCATGTTCACCAGCCTTCTGAGCTTTGAGTACACTGACGGCGCCTACCCTGTGGGTGGCCTCGTCCAGGCCGCCAACGGGAACCTCTACGGCACAACCGCCGGTGGCGGGGGCAACGAACTGTGTTTCGCAGGAATCTCCGGTTGTGGCACGATCTTCGAACTCACTGCCGCCGGCAAGCTGACCACGCTTTACGACTTCTGCTCCGAAACGGGTTGCACGGACGGCGGCAATCCTTACTCGACGCTGCTGCGAGGCACCGACGGGAACTTCTACGGGACGACGTACATCGGCGGCGCCAACACCGGCTGCGAGGACAACTGCGGCACAGTCTTCCAACTGACAGCCGGAGGCAAGCTCATCACGCTGCACAGCTTTGACGGCACGGACGGCGCTTACCCCTACGATGGTCTGATTCAGGGCACCAACGGGAGCTTCTACGGAACGACCGACCTCGGCGGCACGGGCGGCTGCCTGATTGGCTGCGGCACTGTCTTCAGTGAGAGTGTGGGGCTACGCCCATTCGTGCAGACCGTGCCGGCGTTCGGGAAAACCGGAGCGCTGGTCACCATTCTCGGAAGCAATCTGAAGGGCGCCACCAGCGTCACTTTCAACGGGGTCGCGGCCACGTTTACGGCCTCGAATTCCAATATCAGCACCACTGTACCGAGCGGCGCGACGACCGGTTTTGTGCAGGTGATAACGCCCAACGGGACGCTGACCAGCAACGTAGAATTCAGGGTGCTGTAGCACGGAGTTTTCGAATTGCCTATTGGAACTGCGCTTCACGAACGCACTTTCGCGGCGTGTGAAAGCCTGAACTATCGCGAGTGGTCAGGCTTCTACACCGTCAGTGTCTACGAAACCCACCACGAGCACGAATACAATGCCATCCGCAACGCCGCCTCGCTGATCGACGTCTCGCCTCTTTACAAGTACCGCGTCGCCGGACGTGACGCCACGCGGCTCGTGAATCGCGTAATCGCGCGCGACATCCGCAAGGTCGCCGTGGACCAGGTGATCTACTGCTGCTGGTGCGATGAGCACGGCAAGGTGATCGACGACGGCACCATCACGCGTCTCGGGGAAAGCGCGTATCGTTGGACCGCAGCCGAGCCCAATTTGCGCTGGTTCCATCAGAATGCGCTGGGCATGGACGTCGAGATCGAGGACATCTCGGAGCAGGTAGCGGCGCTCGCCGTGCAGGGCCCGACGTCAGCGCGGCTGATGCGACGGGCCGCGACGATCGGGCAGACGGCCGCGGGGATCGATCAACTCAAATACTTTCGCGTTACTCAGGGGGAAATCGCGGGCGTTCCGGTCGATATCTCCCGGACCGGCTATAGCGGCGATCTCGGGTACGAGATCTGGATTCCCTGGCGCGACGCCGTCCGCGTGTGGGATGCGCTCGTGGAGCACGGCCGCGAGTTCGACGTGCGTCCGTGCGGCATGCTGGCGCTTGACGTGGCGCGCATCGAGGCCGGGCTGATCCTGATTGACGTCGACTACACCTCGAGCAAGAAGGCGCTGATTGAGTCGCAGAAGTACTCGCCCTTCGAGATCGGTCTCGGGCGTCTGGTCGATCTCAAGAAGGAGAATTTCGTGGGACGTGCGGCGCTCGCGGCGGAGCAGAAGCGCGGCGGTCCGGCGCGGCGATTGGTAGGGCTTGACCTGGACTGGAACAGCATCGAGAAGCTCTACCTCGACGCGGGACTTGCGCCGCAGGTGCCGTCCACAGCCTCCCGCGTTGCGGTGCCGGTCTACAAGGGCCGCACGCAGGTAGGCAAGGCTACTTCGACGACGTGGTCGCCGACGCTGAAGAAAATGGTCGCGCTCGCCAGCGTTGGACGCGAGCACGCTGTTACCGGCTCGCGCCTCGAGATGGAGTTGACCGTTGAGGCGGTCCGGCACACGGTTCCGGCCATCGTTGCCGAGTTGCCGTTCTTCAACCCACCGCGGAAGACCGCGATGCCGCCTGCGTAGCCGATCCGCAGGGGCGGTTCGCGAACCGCCCTGCCCCAGCGACCCCGTACGTTGCTCGCGGTCTTACCGAAGCAGTTCCTCGAGGCGCGCAGCCACATCGGTCTTCTCGTCGCGATACTTCACAATGACCGGCGCCTGCAGCGAGAGGCCAAGTTCGTGGCCCCGGCCCGACGTGATGGCGCGCGCGCCGGGCACCACGACCGCGCCGGCCGGAATCTGCAGGGGCGTGTCCGCGTGGTGGCGATGCACGACGTCGCGGACCAGATCAAATACGGGTGTTGAGCCGGTCAGGATCACGCCCGCGCCCAGCACCGCGCCTTTGCCAACGATCGCGCCTTCGTAAACGCCGCAGTTGCCGCCGACCATGACGTCGTCCTCAATGATCACCGGCAGAGCGCCGACGGGCTCGAGCACGCCGCCGATCTGCGCGCCGGCGGAGAGATGACAGCGCTTGCCGATCTGCGCGCATGAGCCCACCAGCGCGTGCGAGTCGACCAGCGTCTCGTCGTCGATGTACGCTCCGACATTCACGTACATCGGCGGCATGCAGATTACACTGCGTCCGATGTAGCATCCATCGCGAATCGAGGAGCCGCCGGGCACGATGCGAATGCTGCGCTCGGCAGGGATGCACTGCAGGGGAAAGGTGTCTTTGTCGCAAAACTGAAAACCCGCGTCGGCGGCGCCGGCCACCGAATCCTGCATGCCCACGCATGAGCGCAAAGACATTTCGACCGTGTGGCCGACGCGGAATCCCAAGAGTATTCCTCTCTTCACCCAAGCGTTCACGCGCCAGCCCGTCGGCGAAGCCGGGTCCGGCTCTGCGGCGCGAATCGTACCTTCGTCGAGACCAGCCTTCAATTCCCTGAAGACGAAAAGGCATTCCTGACGAGAGGCGCTCTCAGCGGCGTAGAGATCATCAATTGCTGCGGCGAGCTGGCTAACCGAGTCCATGGTCTCCTTAGAGCGCGAGCACCTGCCGCAAGCCCGCTTCGTGCTGAGTCAACAACCGCACTTCGTAATCACGAGACCAGCCTGTTGATCTCCGCATAGGGAATCGCCCAATCGCCAAGAGTCGTGAACGTGCCCCGCTCCATCACTTCGCTTGTGAATCGCGCGAAGAATCCGAGCGCCGCGCGCGCCGGCCACGAGCCGAAGCTGAGACGTCGCACGCCCAGCCGCTCAAGTTCCGCAATCGATGGCGACGCGGGATTTGCCAGCACATTCAGCGGACCGGGCGACGCTTTCACCAAGCGCCCGATTGTCTCCGCGTCGTAAACGCCGGGCACAAACAACGAATCGGCTCCGGCATTCCGGTACGCAGTGATGCGCTCGATCGTGTGATCGAAGCGGTTCGCGGGCTCGCCGATTCCAGCGAGGTAGACGTCCGTGCGGGCGTTGATCACGACGTGTACGCCCATACGTTCGCCTTCCTCCCGGATGCGCTTGATTTTGTCGACGTGCTGCGCGATGGGGATTAACTCAGCCTCATCCACTCCGTCTTCAAGATTCAATCCGACCGCACCGGCTTCGATCAAAGCGCCCGCCGTCGCAGCCATTTCCCGGGCATTCTCACCATAGCCGGCTTCCAGGTCTGCGCTCACGGGCACGGACACTTTGAACGCGATGCGCCTCACCACATCGAGCATCTCCGCGCGGCTGATGCGCTGACCGTCAGGATAGCCAAGCGAATTCGCCACCGCCGCGCTGGAAGTGGCGATCGCCCCGAACCCTGCATGTTCCACGATGCGGGCGCTGGCTACGTCCCAGACGTTCGCCAGCACCAGGATCTTCGGACCCTCGTGAAGCCTGAGGAACTGGTCGGCCTTCGCGGCCAGAGTTGCGTTGGACATGCCGTTGTCAAGCGCTCCTTCGCGATTCGACAGCCACCGGCAACAGCCCCTGTGCTTCCAACACCTTCTCCAATTTGACCCGGTTCTCCGTCTTCAAAGGCACCATCGGGAGGCGGTACACTTCCTCGATCATCCCCATCATGGCCAGCGCAGCCTTGACGGGAATCGGATTGCTCTCGACGAAGTTGATCTGCATCAGCGGCAGAAGCTCGAAATGCAGCTTGCGCGCTTCCTCGATCTTGCCGTCGAGCATGAGCTGCGTCAGGCGTGACATCGGTCCGGGGATTTCGTTCGAGGCTACCGATATAATCCCCACGCCTCCGAGAGCCATCAGCGGAAACGTAAACGCGTCATCGCCGGAGAGCACGCGGAATCCTGGCGGGGCCTGCGCCAGCACGTCCATCTGCTGTGTAATGCTTCCGGATGCTTCCTTGATTCCGATGATGTTCGGAATCTTCGCGAGGCGCGCCACGGTTGGCGGCTCGATGTTTGAAGACGTGCGGCCCGGCACGTTGTAGAGCACGACCGGAACTTGCGCGGCTTCGGCGATCGCTTTGAAATGTTGAAAGAGACCTTCTTGCGTCGGCTTATTGTAATAGGGCGCGGCCGAGAGGATCCCCTGAACCCCGAGCGCCACCACATCCCGAGCCATGCCCACGACCTTGGCGGTATAGTTTCCCGTCACGCCCGGCACCACGGGTACGCGACCCTGCACTTCTTCGACTACGGTGCGGATCACTTCCAGGTATTCGCCATGCTCGAGCGCCGGCGTCTCACCCGTTGTCCCGCAGGGAACCAGGAAGTGGATGCCCTCGCGAAGTTGGAATTTGACCAGGCGCCGCAGCGTCTCGAGATCCAATGACCCGTCGCGCTGGAAGGGGGTGACCAGTGCTGTGCCGCAACCGCGTAGGTCGAAATTCATGGCTCTCCTTAGATCGCGAGAAGTGACGAATGACCGTGGCGAGTGACAAGGAAACCGTCAAGATCGTCTCTCGCTATGTCGCAAACAAATCCGCAAATGCGAACAGGCCCTTCTTGCCCACAACCCAGCGCGCGGCGTAGAGCGCGCCCTCGGCGAATCCCTGCCTTCCTCGGGCGGTGTGCCGCAGGATCACGGTATCCGCCTCAGAGTCGAACCCCAGTTCGTGAATGCCGGGTACGTATCCCGCCCTGATGCTCCCGACTGCAACCTCACGATCCCCCAGTACCGGTTGGACGCGGCGCTTCAGTTCGAGCGCGGTGCCCGAGGGCGCGTCCTTCTTGAATCGATGATGCGTTTCCGTGATGTACGGCTCGTAAGTCGGAAATGACGCAAACACTCGCGAAACCTGCTCGGCCGCCCGGAAGAAGAGCTGCGCTCCAATGGAAAAGTTGGGAGCGTAGACCACGCCGATGCCGGAGCGATCCACAATTTCCCGCACTTCGTTCAGATGTTGAAACCAGCCCGTCGTACCCACCACCAGGTTGCATCCGAGCGCTGCCACTCTGCGGACGTTACCCAGGACGGCGTCCGGCGTGGTGAACTCGATGCACACGTCGACGTCCCGAAATCGCTCGGCTGTGAGACCCGCCCCGCCGGAGTTGGAGTCTACATCCAGGATCAGTCCCACCTCGAAGCCGCGAGCTGGCGCGAGTTGCTCAATAGCTTGACCCATTTTTCCGTGGCCTACGATCGCCAGGCTTATGGTCGGGTTGGGCTGGGTGGGCATCGGCGTCCGCAGATAGTTGACAGTCGACAGTTGACAGCCTGCACTCTGAGATTCTCCCCTCGCGACCTAGTTTGCCGAGAAGGAACTGTGGACTGTAAACTGTCGACTGAAAACTGAAAATCAGTCCAGATATCCTTCCGCCTTCATCAACTCCGCATTCAGCAACGCCGCTCCCGCTGCCCCGCGGATGGTATTGTGGCTGAGCACGACGTATTTGTAGTCGAGGACCGGACAGGGACGCAATCTCCCGACCACGGCCGCCATCCCATGCTCGGCGTTGACATCGAACTTGGGCTGAGGGCGGTCCTTCTCTTCGCGGATCACGATGGGACGGCCCGGAGCCGAAGGCAGAGTACGCACTTCGGACGGCGCTTCGAAATCCCGCCAGGCCGCGAGCACCTGATCCCGGCTTGCCTTCGATTTGAACGCTACGGAGACCGTTTCGGTATGTCCATCCTCCACCATCACGCGATTGCAATGCGCGCTGACCCTGAAGTCGCCTGGTTCGACGTGCCCGTCGTGCGCGGAATCGGCGTCAAGCGAGCCCAGCAGCTTCTGGGTTTCCGCCTCGACTTTCTCCTCCTCACCGCCGATGTAGGGGATCACGTTGCCGAGAATGTCAAGCGTCGGCACGCCCGGGTATCCGGCGCCGGACACCGCCTGCATGCTGGTCATCATCACCTTGGCGAGGCCGAATGCGCGGTCCAGAGGCGCAAGGGACATCGCCAGACCCACCGTGGTGCAGTTGGGATTCGTCACGATCATGCCGCTCCAGCCGCGCTCGCGCCGCTGGGCGCGCACCAGAGCCAGATGTCCGGGATTCACTTCCGGAATCACGAGCGGCACATCTGCTTCCATGCGGTAGTAGGACGAATTCGACACCACCGCGTGTCCCGCGCGTGCAAACGCTCCCTCGACTTCACCCGCCACCTTTGAATCGAGTGAGGCAAAGAGCAGCTGTGGAGCGTTGCCGTTCGGGACGCAGTCGTTGACCATGAGTTCGCGGGCCGCAGCAGGCATTGGTTCGCGCAACCGCCAGTTGCAAGCTTCCGCGTACCGCTTGCCTGCAGAGCGATCGGATGCGCCGAGCCAGCGGAGATCAAACCACGGATGATGGTCGAGCAGACTGGCTAGCCGCTGACCCACCATCCCTGTTGCACCTAGAATCCCGACCTGCAGCTTGTTCGTTGCCATAGATTCATTCTGACACAGCGAGGATAGGCCAACACAGCCAAGTGAACGGTATGCATATCCGCATATCTCCTGCCGGAACTCAAAATCCAGCAGGCGTTTCTCGATCACAAATTCAGAAGGATGCGAAGGCAGTCTTCGACCCTGTCAGCGTAGCCCAAGACACTCTTCCCAGCCGCGTGCTGAGTCGTTCCACACTTATGGAGCGAATGTCCTCGCATTTGATGAAGCTGGGCCTCGTCAAGCCTGCCTCGGGTGGCACAAGGGGAACATGCGAGGCGATGTTCTTTCGCTTGCTGGTGATGTGCAGCACGATAGCGAGTTCGGCTTGGCTTCGACTGAGGCGGACGGTTTGCGTGGCCATAAACCAACGACTCCATCGAGTGACACTCATCAGTATACAGCCGCCATGCAGCTCAACATGTAGCGGCCTGGCGGTCAGCAACCGACGAGTCCTTGAACCGACTCCCGGGCACTAAACCCGAAGCCCGAAACGAGTCAGCATCTCGCGCCGGCCAACGCTCGTCACAAATAGCGCCCGGCTATCAAGCTCCTGGGCCGCCCATTTCTTCTTGAGCGCAATGTTCAACAGCGCGGCGCCAACGGCTCCGCCCAGATGAGACCGGCGCTCGCTCCAGTCAAGGCATGGGAAGGCAAAGCGGCGGCGGAGCGTCCGCGTAGCAGCCACGTCGACTCCGAGCGCTTCCAAGGCCTTCACCCCGTCCGGCGCGAGGTCGTAAGCATCCTCACGGCCTCCTGGCGCCTCGATAAGCCAGCCCAAGGCCCGCAATCGATCATGCAGCGCCACGCCCAAGGCGCCCGCGATGTGATCGTAGCAGGTTCGCGCCGCACGCAGGTAATCGGGGGTTCCGGGAACGAATTTGTCGCGTGAAACTCCGGCGAGGACGCTCAGCGCTTCGAGCGCCCTGGCCACTTCAGGTCCCTCCAGACTGTAATAGCGACGCTTTCCCTGCGCCCAGACCTTGATGAGCCGCTCCGCCATGAGGCGGCTGAGGTGAACGCTGGCCGTTGAGGGGCTCACATCAGCCACTACGGCAAGTTCAGTGCTGGTTCGAGCATGCCCGTCCACAAGCTGGTACAACATGCGGGCTCGGGCCGGCTCGCCAATCGCGCCCGCGATACGCGAGACGGCGAGATCCGCTTGTGTCTCTGCAATCATACTTTGATCATAAACGAAGTATAGATGTTCCGCAACCGGCATACTCGTCGCGCATGGAAGCGATCCGTGGATGCCGGCATGAAGGCCGCTACGAGAGCATGGTGCGGAATCTGCCAAACCGGAGAACGAGAGGAGTGCGATGACAATCACCTGTATCATTCGCTACCAGATCGACCCTTTCCAGAAGGATGAATTCAGGAAATACGCTGAGAACTGGGGACGCATCATTCCCCGCTGCGGCGGCCATCTGGTCGGCTATTTCCTGCCGCACGAAGGCACGAACGAC
>JASHQD010000800.1 GCA_030037755.1 Terriglobia bacterium | reverse complement strand
GCGCAGCCCTGAGCGCTGGCGGAACCGGCGGGAATGGCGGATTGAGGCACAGGCCCATCCTTTGACCTTCACTAAATGCTGAACGTCCTCTGGCGTCGGTTGCGCCATGTCGATACCAAGAGACCTGAACAGCAGAGCGCGCTTAACCATGATTTCGACGTCTAGGACCATGTTTATAGGTAGGAGGTCAACGTGTGGGTGCTGCATTGTGAACACTCGAAAGATTTCATCGGCGAAGGGCTGGCCGATGATCGGCACTCCTTGGAAATCGAGCACGACAGTCACGAACTGTTCGACCCTCGCCATTACGCGCTTGGCTTGAGAGCGTGAGATCAGCTTGTCATTTCCATATTGTGCGAGTTCCACAGGCACGACGGTTTTGGCAAATCCCGAATCCTCTCCAGAAGTGTACTTGTCAAACACATCTTTCATTTTACGAGTTGCAAAAGAGCTCAGCTTCATGTAGATATGAGTCCCGGAAGACTGTTTCTCCGGCTTATCTGATTGGAGCATCCAGTCTTGCCCGGCCTCTTCTCTGTGGTTAAAGAAGCACCCTCCCGAAAGAATCTGAAATGCGTCAAACATTCGAGAGGTGAAAAACACACCTTCTCCTGTGTGTCGGTCTGGGTCTGTGGTGAGCTTCCCTTTGTGCAATTCAAGAATTGCGGTCCGCTCGTCCAGTAATCCCATATCACGTTGAATCTTCTTGAATATCCCAACGCCGTCATCGACGATCGCCATTTCAGTACCCGCCGCTGTTTTGCGGACGTTGACAAAAATTCTTCTGCCCTCGGAATGGTCCTTCGCGTTGTTAAACATCTCGGTGAATCCGTACTGCCATATGTCCGCGACCTCTCCGGTTGCTTCGATTGCTCTGGACACGTCATCTCTCCAGGCGACATCCTCTGCCAAGTCTGGCGTTAGGTAATAAACCTTGTTCCATTCTGTGATGAATCGAAGCGCATACGAGCGACTACGAGTGTGGCCAGTCTCTGTAAGCACTGCTTCGTCAATCAGATGCCTGAGATGCCTGTGGACAGCTTGCCTTGTAATCCCAAACTTTTCAGACACAAATTTACCGATGTCATTTGGGTGTTCTTCAACATTTTCAATAATATACCGTCCTATTTGTTCTCCACCGGGCCGTTTGCCATTCATTTGTCAACATTCTCCTGAAACATTGTCAACTTTTTGCTTGACATTTGTCAACATGAACCTATATCATTGTCAACTTAACGGTGCGTGTTTGTCAACATGTTTCTTAGCACGCTGAAAATAGAGGGCTTATGAACAGGCTGAGTCGGGAAAAGCAAGCGCAGAATCGTGGCGGCACTCATTGAGGGAAACTCCATCCGGGCCACGTCCCGCACGTACGACGTGGACAAGGAAACCGTGATGAAGCTGCGAAAGGATGCCGGTTACAAGGCCGCAGAGTATCAGGACAAGGCGATGCACGGCCTCACCTGCGAGCGGGTCCCAGTGCGATGAAATTTGGGCCTTCTGCTACGCGAAAGACAAGAACTTTGCCCGCCGACAAGCAGGGGAAATTCGGATACGGTAGCGTCTGGACGTGGACGGCGATTGATGCCGATACGAAGCTGATTCCTTCGTTCACGGTCGGCAACCGCGATGCTGCCAGCGCCAAGATGCTGATTGAAGATTTGGCCTCTCGCCTCACACACCGGATTCAGTTGACCACGGACGGTTTCAAAGCGTATTGGAAGCTGTCGAACGAGCCTTCGGGTATGATCGGGCGAGAATGCCTGCGCCTAATGGTGTCGGGCGGAATTGCCGATATCGATATTGGAAATAGCCCGATCGAGCGCCGATTCCAAGAGATCTGGAAATGCCGCTTCCCATATTGCGTCTGAATCTGACTCGTCACAGCCGTTCAACCGGTTCAGAGGCGCGCATTCAAGTCGGGTCCGGAACTTTCCGCGTATTACGGCAGGCAGCCGAACTCGCGGGCATCACGGTGGCGATCTGCCTGGTATTGGGTTTAAGGCCCGGGGCCGCCTGCGAATTCCCCTACGCGCTGTCGTTTCCGGTCGTCTGGATGGCCTGGCTGGCCGCCCGCAACAGGCTGAAAACGGCGGGCCTGGGAATTCTCCTGGTCAGCGCCGGCGTTCTGGCCGGATCGCGCCTTGCGAGCCCCGAGATCCGGAGCCTGCCGCGGTTGCAGCTCCTGGCCCTGACAATCTCCGTGGCAGGCTTTTGTCTGGGCGCATTTGCCGCCGGCAGTCCTCAAGCCGAAGCGGCGAGTGAAGACGAGAGCAAGTTCCGCAAGGTGTTTTCCAGTGCGCCTCTTCCCATGTGGCTGTGGGATCCGCCCACACGGCGCTTCCTGGAGGTGAATAAAGCCGCCATCGAACATTACGGCTACACGCGCGAAGAGTTCCTGTCGATGAAAGTCACAGACTTGCTTCCTCCGGAAGAGGTGGCGAGGATGGACGCGGATTATCTCCAGGATCCGGGGAAGCGGTATGCGGTCGAAACGGCTGTAGAAACGCGGCACCGGCTGAAGAACGGGCAGCTGATCGCGATCATCCTCACCTCCGACTGGATCGAAGTCCAGGGCCGCCGCGTAAGGCTGGTCGCGGTCCAGGACATCAGCGCGCGAAAGCGAGCGGAAGAGGCGCTGCGATCGAGCGAGCGAAAGTACCGTACGCTGTTCGACCACGTCGCCGACCCGGTCTTCATTATTGACGCCGTCGACCATCATTATCTCGATTGCAATCAGACGGCCGTGAATGTCTACGGCTATGCGCGCCAGGAATTGCTGACGATGACGCCCTTCGATCTGCGCCTTCCGGACGAGCGGGCTTCGGTGGAGCGGAACCTTCTTTCTCTTGCCGCCGTATGCCGGAACGCCTCCGGAGATCAGGCCCGGCAGGCGTCGAATTCGGCGGCAATTCGCCCCGTCCGGTGCTTCCCGGGAACGCATTTGACCAAGGACGGACGTCACCTCGAGGTTGAGGTCCTGGCAGACAGCATCGAGTACCAGGGCCGGCAAGCCATCATTGCGCTGATGCGGGATGTGACGGCCCGGAAAACCGCGGAAAGGGAATTGCTGCGCGCCAAAGAGGCCGCCGAAGCCGCCAGCCGCGCCAAGAGCGAGTTTCTCGCCAACATGAGTCACGAAATCCGGACGCCCATGAACGGCATTCTGGGGATGACAGAGCTGGCGCTCGACACGACTCTTACGGAGGAACAACGGGAGTATCTCGAGATGGCCAAGACCTCGGCCGACGCCCTGCTGACCATCATCAACGACATCCTGGATTTCTCCAAGATTGAAGCCGGGAGGCTCGAATTCAACTCCGTCGCTTTCGATCTGCGCAAAAGCCTGGCCCAAACCCTGAAACCGCTGCGATTCAGGGCTTGCTCGAAGGGCCTGGAGCTGACTTGGGATGTGCCGCCCGAGGTTCCCGAGAGAGTCATCGCCGATCCGGACCGCCTGCGACAGATCGTGATCAACCTGGTTGGAAATGCTATCAAGTTCACCGAGCGGGGATCGGTAAAGCTGAGAGTGGCCGTCGATTGCTGCGATCAGGAGCGGACCCGTCTGCATTTCAGCGTCCGCGATACGGGCATCGGAATTCCCGCCGGCAAGCAGAAGTCCATTTTCGACGCCTTCGCGCAGGCCGACAGCTCCACGTCGCGCAGGTTCGGCGGCACCGGCCTCGGTCTCACGATCTCCGCCCGTCTGGTCAGGATGATGGGCGGGCAAATCTGGGTGGAGAGCGAGCCCGGTTCGGGAAGCTGCTTCCACTTTACCGCCGAGGTTCACGTGGAAAGGAACGTCCAGTCAACGGATGCACCGAAGACGGTCCACCACCTTGCGGGTTGCCGAGTGGCGCCGGACGGCAACCCGGGAGTCGAAGTTCACGAGAGATCGCCGCTCTCGAGAGGAAACGATTTGCGTATCTGAGCGCGGTTTACCGAGTCGCCGCCGCCATGTACGACTGACAAAGCAGCACGAGCTGCTCTTTCGACTTGAGGACTGCGTCCGGTGACGGCTCTGCCTCCAGCAGGGAGCGAATTACGCCTGCCATGGCTGCCAGCATCGTATCGATGACGGATTTGCCGGGCGGCGACTGGACATCGGGTGCTGTCGCAAGCGTTGCCTCGACGGCCTTCCTCATCCTCTGAGCGGCCTTTTTGATCAACGCCGGCCCACCCACGCCGGCTGAGACCCGGTAAAGAGCCACGGAGATGTCCCGGCGCTCCATCTTCGCGTCAACGAACGCCTCCACCATTTCCTTGATCATTTCGGCCAGCGGCTTATGGCACGCGCTCTCACAAGCAGCCTCGACCCTTGCCGCTACTCTGTCGAGATGATTTCCCACCACCGCAAACAGCAATGACTGCTTGTTGGGATAGTACTGGTACAGGGTGCCCACCGAGACTCCGGCCCGCTCGGCGACCCGCGTGGTGGTCAAGGGCTCGGCCCCATGGTTGAGCAGAACCTGAATAGTCGCCTCCCAGATTGCCTCGACCGTGACGGCCGACCTCGTTTGAATCGGCGTCTTTCTTGGCTCAAATGCAGTTAGCGCGCCGCTTGCCATAATGCGAACTCCGAAACTGAAGGTTCCTTCATCAAATGAGTTTGGATGAAGCAGCGAGTATCCGAGTTTCACGGGGATCATGAAGGCAGCAAGGAGGAACGAAATGACTGAGCAGCTTGATCTCACCGGCAGCTTCACGCTGCCCGGCACATCGATGACTTTGAACCGTATGGGTTACGGCGCCATGCAACTGGCTGGTCGAGATGGCGGCAAGTTGGTGTGGGGACCGCCCCGGGACGTCGACGAAGCGATCGCCGTGCTGCAAGAGGCTGTCGCGAGCGGCGTGAACCATATCGACACGGCGGACTATTATGGTCCTCATGTCACGAACCAAATCATACGAAAGGCGCTTTCCCCCTATCCCGACGACTTGGTGATCGTCACCAAGTTGGGTGCGCGCCGCGGTCAGGACGGGTCATGGCCCCATGCCCTTTCCCGTCAGGAGCTGATCGACGGAGTTCACGACAACTTGCGAAACCTCGGCGTCGACGTTCTGGACGTGGTGAACCTTCGAGTTGGTGGAATGATGGAGCCGTCGGAGGGATCGATCGAGGAGCCGCTGAGTGTGCTCGCGGAACTGAAACGCCGGGGGCTCGTCCGTCATATCGGCCTGAGTAACGTCACTCCCACTCAGTTTTCTGAGGCCCGGACCGTAACGGACATCGTGTGCGTTCAGAATTTCTACAACCTGGCGCAGAGGAGCGACGATGCTTTCGTCGACGACCTTGCCGCCCGGGGCATCGCATACGTCCCGTTCTTTCCGCTCGGAGGCTTCTCACTGTTGCAATCGTCGGCGCTCGACCGGGTGGCGGCTTCCCTGGAGGCAACTCCGATGCAGGTGGCGCTCGCCTGGCTTCTTCAGCGATCGCCCAACATGCTGACGATTCCGGGCACCTCTTCCGTGAAGCATCTGCGAGAGAATCTCCGTGCTGCAGCGCTGAAACTGCCTCCGGACGCTATCGCCACGCTTAACGCGATTGGCGAAAGGGTTCAGGTGGCACGTCAGTCCAATCAGTAATTTCGCGTTCCCATCACAAAAGGAGAAATCCATGAAAGTTTTTCTTACAGGAGCAACTGGGTTTATCGGTTCGGCCCTCGTTCGAGAGTTGATCGACGCCGGGCACCAGGTACTCGGCATGACTCGCTCGGATGCAGGTGCCAGGTCTCTTATCGCGGCTGGCGCCGAAGTGCATCGAGGCGATCTGGAGGACCTCGAAAGCCTCCGCATTGGCGCTGCCGCTGCCGATGGCGTGATCCACACCGCTTTCATTCACGACTTCTCAAAGTTCGCGGAGAACTGCGAGATCGACAGGC
The DNA here is from genome assembly GCA_030037755.1 of Terriglobia bacterium. GTDB lineage: Bacteria > Acidobacteriota > Terriglobia > UBA7540 > UBA7540 > Gp13-AA77. The sequence continues at coordinate 11,208 of JASHQD010000800.1, read as the reverse complement.
GTGCTATCGAAGCTCTCGGCTCGGCGCTCGAAGGCTCCGGGCGACCCATGCTTGTCACCTCCGGGATGACAACGACGGCGCAGGGGCGCATGTCTACAGAAGAAGATGATCCCTCTCCCGAGTTTCCGCGCGTCTCGGAAGCGACGGCCGAAAAACTGCTGAAGCGTGGTGTCCGCGTGTCCGTGGTACGCCTTCCGCAGGTTCACGACACCGTGAAGCAGGGACTCGTTACTTACGCGATCGCGCTGGCGCGCGAGAAAGGTGTCTCCGCGTACGCAGGTGACGGACTCAACCGCTGGGCGGCCGTGCACGTCCTCGACGCTGCCCGCCTCTACAGGCTGGCGCTCGAGAAGCAGGAAGCAGGCGCAAGGTATCATGCGGTCGCCGAAGAGGGCGTGTTGGCCAGGGACATCGCCGAGGCCATCGGCCGTGGCCTGAAGGTGCCGGTCGTGTCCAAATCCGCTGAAGAGGCAGCCGTCCATTTTGGCTGGCTGGGCATGTTCGCCGGTCGCGACCTGACCGGTTCGAGCGCGCAAACACAGGCGCGGCTGGGATGGCGCCCAACCGGGCCCGGGCTCATTGCGGATCTCGACCGGGTGCGCTATTTTGAGCCCGAACAGACGGCGCGCGCGGCTGCTTTGCGCCCCTAGCAAGGGGTCCGGTATGCGACCTTCAGCATCGTCGAGGAGCAGGCGGCGGAGTCGTGCCTCTGTCCGCCTGCCCCGCGTATGCTTTCACGGACTGCTGGCCGGGCAACACGTGGCACCAAGCCGGCGTCAGCCTGACCTGCCTTCTAAACGCCGCACCGAAGCGAAGTCCGCGTCAAACCCGCCGAAACCAAAACATATTTGAACAAAAACTTCGACCTGTCATAATGGGTTTTATTACCACCTGTATGGGGAGAATCATGCCTGATTCGAGAATCGTCACCGGCTTTGCCGCGGTGTTGCTTGTGCTGCCGGCCGTTGTACTGGGCGCCCAGGAGCCAACTTCCCCTCCTCAGACCCCGGCGCAGAGTACGACCGGACAGGCAGGTCAGCAAGCGCAACCGCAAGCCCCAGCCGCCGGACGACGCGGAGGGTTTGCGGAGATGGCCGCCCGCGTTTTCACGCCCGGCGCTCCGCCCGATCCCGCCGCCGTTGAGCGCGGCCAGAAGCTGTTTGCTCCAACCTGCGGGTTTTGTCACGCGCCCGACGGGACCGGCAAGAGCGGTCCTGACCTGGTCGCGGACGCGATGGTGATCCGCGACAACGGCGGCGACCTGATTGGTCGCGTCATTCACGACGGCCGGCCTGGCAAGGGAATGCCGGCTTTCGCTGACCTGACCGCCACCCAGATCGCCGACATCTCAGCATTTCTGCACTCGCAGATTCGCGGAGCCGCGAACCGCTTCGCTTACAGTTTCCACGAAGTCGTCACCGGCAACGCGCAGGCGGGCGAAGCGTTCTTTAACGGAACGGGGAAGTGCAACACCTGTCATTCCGTCACCGGGGACTTGGCTGGAATCGCCGGCAGATATCAGCCACCTGACCTCGAAGCACGTTTGGTCTACCCAGGCCCGTCTTTCCCCGGCGCTGGCGGTCCCCCACCGAAGCCGACGGCGGCAACGGTGACCTTGCCCTCGGGCGACACGGTCTCGGGCGCGCTGGTCTCCCGAAATCCCTTTGAGATCACCCTGAAGGACGAATCGGGCGCGTACCGGACTTTGCCCGTCGATGGCGCCAGGATCGAGTTGCACGATCCCCTCGCGGCTCACAAAGAACTGATCGACTCGATCACCGATGCCGAAATGCATGACCTGCTGGCTTACCTGGAGACCTTGAAATGAAGTTGCGCCTCGCGTTGCTTGCTTTGTGGTTCTCACTGCTGCTCTTGAGTGCTCTGCTGTGCGGACAAGGACTCGACCCAGCCGCCTTGTTGAAGCAGCCCGCCGACGCCTGGCCCACGTTCAACGGAGATTACTCGGGCCGAAGATACAGTCCATTGACTCAGATCGATTCTTCCAACGTTGCCACCATGGTGCAGACGTGGACCTGGCGGGTAAGTTCTCCTCGCGCCGCCCAGCCGACCCTGGGATCGGCGGTCAAAGCGACGCCGCTCGAAGTCAACGGAGTGCTTTACTTCTCCGAGCCCGACAACGTCTGGGCTGTAGACGCGCGCACGGGCGCCGAGCTGTGGCACTACCAGTATCCGCCCAATGACGGATTGCACATCGGCAGCCGCGGCGTGGCCATGTACGGCGACTGGCTGTATTTTGAAACGCCTGACAATTACCTCGTCTCACTCGACGCCAAAACAGGCAAAGAGCGCTGGCGCCAGGAAATGGCCGACGTGAAGCTCGACTACTTTTCCACGATGGCGCCGGTGGTGGTGAAGAACCACATCATCTGCAGCGTGGGTGGCGACACGCTCGACAATCCGGGGTACCTCGAAGCGCGCGATCCTGAAACCGGCCAGCTGCAGTGGCAGTGGTTCACCGAGCCGCGTGCCGGCCAGCCCGGCGCGGAGACGTGGCCCGACGCGGGCGCCATGGAGCACGGCGGAGGCATGCCCTGGATGCCCGGCACTTACGATCCTGAACTGAACCTGATCTACTGGGGCATCGGCAATCCGAATCCCGTCCACGCCGGCGCGGGACGCATGGGCGACAACCTCTGGACCGACACCATGGTGGCTCTCAATCCGGACACCGGGAAGCTCGTGTGGTACTACCAGACCACGCCGCACGACACGCACGACTGGGATAGCGTCCAGACGCCGGTGCTCTTTGACGCCGTGTTCGAAGGCAAGCCGCGCAAGCTCCTGGCGCAGGCGAATCGCAACGGCTACTTCTTCCTGCTCGATCGCACGAACGGCGAACACCTGCTGACCGCGCCTTACGCCAAGACGAATTGGTCGACCGGCATGGACGCCAAGGGCCGCCCGATCATGAATCCGGCGAAGGAACCCACGCACGACGGTGTGATCGTCTGTCCAAGCTCGGGCGGTGCAACCAACTGGTTCTCACCGGCGTTCGATCCCGTGTCCGGCGATTTCTATGTCCTGGCCTCCGACAATTGCAGCGTGTTTTACCTGACTGCCGAGGGCAAGGGTGAGGGATTTGCGGGCCGCGATTTCGGACTGGGCCCGGGCCTGGAGGCGCTGCGCGCCATCGATTTCGAGAGCGGTAAGGTAGTGTGGAGCTTTGACGGCGGCGCCGGTGGTGGTCTGCTTGCGACCGCGGGCCAACTCCTGTTCACAGGAACCGAGGGAGGCTACCTGGCGGCTCTCGATCCTAAGACTGGAAAGGTGCTGTGGCATAAGCGCGCGGGCCGCTCAACAAATCCTCCCATCAGTTACGAACTCGACGGCCGGCAGTATGTGCTGTTCGGCCTGGGCGACTCCCTCATGGCCTTTACCCTGCCGCGGGGATGACGCGGGAATCGTGGCCCGGCTGCAACAGAATGAGCTTGGACCCGGAAGCAGTGATATCATCCGCGCATGTCCCCAAACCGTCGCGATTTCCTGATTACGACAGCGGCTGCGTTTTCGGCGGCAAGGGTATTGGGGGCCAACGACCGCGTTCAGGTTGGTTTCATCGGCTACGGGCTTATCGGTGCCCAGCACGTCCATGATTTCAAGAACTTGCCGGACGTGGATTTGGCCGCTATTTCGGACGTCTACGAACCAAGACTCCGCGAAGGGCAGGCTGCTTGTGGTCCACGCTGTCAGGCCTACGCCGATTTTCGACGTCTGCTCGATCGCCCGGACATCCAGGCGGTGGTTGTCTCGACGCCCGATCACTGGCACGCATTGCTCACCATCATGGCGTGCGCCGCGGGCAAAGACGTCTATGTCGAGAAACCTCTGACGTTATTTGTGCGCGAAGGACGCTGGATGATCTCGGCCGCCAAACGCTACCAGCGCGTTGTGCAGGTGGGCACGCAGCAGCGCAGTGGCAGACACTACGCGGATGCCGTCCAGATGCTCCAGGACGGATACATCGGCAAAATCCACACCGTGCGCATGGGCTCATTTCGCAATGTCATGCCCGGCTTTGGCACACCGCCCGATGCCGATCCACCTCCGGCGATGAATTACGACCTCTGGCTGGGGCCGGCGCCGAAACGCCTGTACAATTCCAATCGCTCGCTGTACCACTTCCGCTGGTTTTGGGACTACTCCGGCGGCCAAATGACCAATCTCGGCGCGCACGAGATCGATGTTATCCATTGGGCGATGAAAAGCGGCGCTCCTCACGCAGTCGCATCCGCCGGCGGGCGCTTCGCTTTGACGGACAATGGCGAAACCCCCGACACTCAGGACTCCTTGTTTGAGTATTCCGGATTCACGACCCTCTGGTCGCATCGTGAGGCAAGCCGCGGGCGCGGGCAAGGCGGAGGGCTGGAGTTCTTCGGCACCAAAGGAAGCATGACGCTCGACCGCTCCGGCTTCCAGGTTTTCCCGGACCCGGAAGTTCCGCCGCAGAATCAGATTCCAGAGTTTCAGGGCCATCCTGTCGGCGGACCCCAACGAGTGCAGACCACCCAGATTCCGCCGTGGTGCGAACCGGTGAAACGGAGCGTTTACAACGATCTCCTTCGGTCGCACGCGCGCAACTTCATCGATTGCGTCAAATCACGCCGCCAGCCGGCGTCCAGCCTGGAAGAAGAACACCAGGTGGCTATCGCTTGCCATCTGGCGAACATCTCGCTGCGTCTCGGCCGCAAGGTGCGCTGGGATGCCGAACGGGAAGAAATTGTCGGTGACTCGGAAGCCTCGGCCATGCTGGTGCGGCCATATCGAAAACCCTGGGATCAGGTGCTTGCGGGAAGTCAACTGTGAATCGGCGAAGATTCCTCCAGACCGCGATCGCGAATACTGCTGTTGCGTCGGCAATCGGCGGAGGCCTCTTCGGTGCCCAGGGATCAGCTCCCGCGGCGATGGGGACCTCGCCGCCGCAAACCTCGATGGGCGTTGTCCAGTATTCGTTCTCCGCGAGTCCGTACACACATTCGGCTTACGAATTTCTGGAGTACTGCCACGCGCTCGGCGCTGGGGGTATCCAGATAGCTCTGGATTCGGAGGAACCGGCATACCTCGAAAAACTGAAGCGCCGCACGGCGGAACTCGATATGTACCTGGAGGCGATCGTCAACCTTCCACAGAAAGACGATACAGCCGGCTTTGAACGGCAGGTGGCGTCGGCAAGGCGGGCCGGCGCCCTATGCCTCCGTTCGGCCTGCCTGAACGGCCGGCGTTACGAGACGTTCACAAGCCTCGACGACTGGCGGAGATTCGTGGCGTTGTCCCATCAGAGGATCGCGCTCGCGGTGCCGATCCTCGAGAAGTATCGCCTTCCGCTGGGGATCGAGAATCACAAGGACTGGACCGCGGACGAAATGGTGGCGTTGTTCGAGCAGCACAGCAGCGAGTTCCTGGGAGCGTGCCTCGACACCGGCAACAACATCTCGCTGCTCGACGCGCCCATGGAAGTGATCGAAAAGCTCGCCCCGTTTGCGGTGACCACGCATTTCAAGGATATGGCGGTGAAGGATGCCCCTGAGGGTTTTCTGCTCTCGGAGGTGCCGCTCGATCAAGGGGTTCTCGATCTGAACAAAGTGATGAACACGATTCGAACTCCGCGGCCACGGATCCGGTTCAACTTGGAGATGATCACCCGCGACCCCCTCAAGATCCCTTGTCTGACGGACCGGTACTGGGCGACGTTTCCGGACAGAGACGGGATTTACCTGGCCCGGACGCTGCGGTTCGTTCATGATCACCCGCCACCCGGCCCTTTGCCTCGGATTTCAGGCCTGGACCAGGAAGCTCGGCGCGGGCAGGAAGAAGACAACGTGAAACAGTGCCTGGCGTTCGCCCGCCAGAGCCTCGGATTTCAGAAAACGTAGGCATGCGGCTGCCTCCGCGCCCGCGCGCCGAAGTGCAGCTACGCGGGCACGACGACGGCTTTGTCCTTGGGAATCTTTCGCAGTACTTCCTCGCTGATGCCCAGGTGCCGCATGATGAGTTCGGGCGGCTCGTGGCTCATCCAATCTGACAGCGACAGGTCGACGAATCGGTCTGTTTTGAACATTTCCAGAAAAATCAAATCCTCGCTGCCGGTGTTCTCAACGTAGTGGCCAAGAGTTTTCGGCACCAAGCCGACGTCTCCGGCGTTGAAGTCCGCGGTGCGCGCTTTGCTGCCGTTGAAGAAGACCGTCATGCGACCCTTGCCTTGCACGTAGTATTGCCACTCGTCGGCGTTGGGGTGCCAATGGAGCTCGCGCAGACCTCCAGGTTTGACGATTACGTGCGCTGCTGAGATGGTGTTTGCGGCCGGGAAGTTCCCCATGTCCACCACGCGCACTTCTCCGGACTTCGTCTTGAATGTCGGCTCCATGGTGTCCAACCGGAAAGAGAATTTCGATTGCGATATCGGCTTGTTGCCCGCCGCCGCGGCGCGGTCCTGTTCGAGCGGCCCGGGAACCGGGAGCTGGAAGATAAAGTGTCCTTCGGGCGGTTGCTCGTACACGCCGCCGATTGCGTTTTCGGAGACGCCCCAGTTCTTGGCCAGCACTTCTCCCGGTGTGTGGCGCGCCCAGTCGGAGATCTGCGACGTGTTGGCTTCAGAAAATGTCCCGTCGTCGAATACCAGCAGAAACTCGCAACCGTCGGGCCCGAGGCCCTGAATCGAATGTGGAACGCCGGTTGGGAAGAACCAGAGATCGTTCTTCGTCACGTCATCCACAAACGCGCGGCCCTGGTAATCGATCGCCGTAATACGCGCGTTGCCACCCAGCATCAGCGCCCACTCGCCGGCGTTGTGCCAGTGCAGTTCGCGAACGCCGCCCGCAGTCAGCCGCATGTTTACGCCCGCGATGTCTTTGGACAGCGGCAACTCCCGCACTGTGATTTGTCGCGACCAGCCGCCTTCTTGAATCCGGCGGTGAGCGGTTGAAAAGCTGTTCCAGAACGCAGGTACCTCACCGTGATCGGTGGCTGGCGGCAGAAAGGTGTTGGGATTCGCTTCGCGCACCAGACCGTTCTCAGGTCCGGGATCGCTCGCATTGCGATCTCGGTCCGCGCTGCGAACTTGTTGACCCTCCTGCGCTGCGGCGCGGCCGGCCGCGAAAGCCGCTGCCACGATCGCGGAAGTGGTTTCCAGGAAAGTCCGGCGAGGCTGGTCGTGGGAAAGATTCCGGTCGCTATTTGAGCTGCGCATGGCTTCCTCCGTTCCGGTTGATGCTAGGCTCCCATAGCAGCTTACCGGGAGTACCCGGCAGATCGCAAACATGCAAGATCACCCGGCACAAGTAGACTCCAGGCATCGTCGCCGAGGAAGCGAAGCTCCCACCGGAGCAACTGCCAGACTTGCGATCCGGCCGGTGCCCGCCGAAGTAGACCCTCCGGCCCTCCGAGCCTGGAAAGCGGAGACATCGAGCCGTATTGCCATACGAATCCAAGCATGTGGCTAACCGGTCTGTCCAACGGCGGAGTTTCGAGACTGTTCAAGTCCCGGCGGGACCAGTACGATGCGGCCTGCCACCCGGCCGCGGCGCAATTCCTCGAGAACTTCGTTGACGTCAACGAGGGGGCGAGCCACCACTTCGCATCGAACCTTGCCTGCCCCTGCCAGCGCCAGCACCTCGCGCAAGTCCTGCCTCGTCCCGACCGTGCTCGCACGGATGCGAACCTCTTTGGCAGCCATCAGGACCGGCGCAAAGCAAACGTTCTCCGCGGGCAAACCTACTGCCAGGAGTGTCCCCGTCGGCCGCAGGCAATTGAATGCCGACTCGTACGCCGATCGGGATGCGGATGTCACCAAGGCCACGTGTGCGCCGCCACGACCTCGTATGGACTTGATGGCGTCCGGTGAACTGGCGTTCAGGGTTGCGAACGCTCCCATGGATCTGGCCAGGGCAAGCTTCTCCTCGGAAACGTCGACCGCCGTGACCTCGGCGCCGAGAGCCACTCCGATCTGCACCGCCACGTGTCCGAGGCCACCGATGCCAAACACGGCCAGTCGCTCGGAAGGAGAGATCTGCGCCTGCCTCAGCGCCCGGTGGACGGTGACTCCAGCGCAGAAGAGCGGCGCGGCATCAACCAGCGAGAGAACGGGCGGGATCTTCTCCGTGTGGCTGGCCGGGGCTTTCACGTACTCGGCGAAGCCTCCGTCCACGGTGACTCCCGTTATCTTTTGCGCGACACAGAGATTCTCAAAACCTCCGCGACAGAAATCGCACTGGCCGCAGGACCAGTGAAGCCACGGTATTCCCACGCGATCGCCCAAGCCGAGATCTTTCACCCCCGCGCCCTTCTCGACCACCTGGCCTGCGATCTCATGGCCGAGAATGAGCGGCTTTTTCACGATCTTGTTAAACTGCGGCCAATCTCCATCCGCTACGTGCACGTCGGAATGACAGACCCCGCAAGCCTCAACCCGTACCAGGACCTCGTCAGTCCCGGGCTGCGGACGCTCGACATCTTCGATAACGACCGGTTGTTTGAATTCCCGCAGTACGGCGGCTTTCATCAAAGTGTTCCTCTACAATCAGGGCTGCACGTTGGTGACGCCCTCGGCGCCGGGCTTGGGAAAATGCTTTTCGTACCAGGCCATGCTGCGATCGAGCGAGTCCACCTGATGCTTGACCTCGGCCAGCCCGTGACCCTCGCGCGGGTAGCGGACGAAGACGGTCTCGACGCCGACATCCTTGAGGGCGATGTAGTACTGCTCGGCCTCCGCAATGGAGACGTCGGGATCATTCTCACCGTGCATCAACATAGTCGGTGTGTGCACTTGCGCGACATACTTCAGCGCTGAGCGCTGCCAGGCAAGGTCCATCAGGTTGCCCTGGTGCAGAAATTGTCCGAACTCCATCTCTTCGTACTGGTTGTAGTACGTCATGTAGTTGTAGCTGACCAGGTTCGCGATTCCGGCGATCGGGATGGCGGCTTTGAACTCGTTGGTCTGGGTGATCAGCCAATCGCTGAGCTGGCCGCCGTAGCTCACACCCTCAATGCCCATGCGCTCGCGGTCCAGCCAAAGATAGCGGTGCACGGCCGCGCTTACACCATAGAGCACATCCTGTCCTTCGTTGCCGTCCTGATCTCCGAAGACCGCGTCGGCGAACTTCTGGCCGTAGCCTGTGGAGCCCCGAAAGTTCACGTGTAACACCGCCCAGCCGTGCGCGGCATAAACCTGGTCTCTGAAGTTGAACGCGGGCCCGTTCTGGCCGTGCGGACCACCGTGGATATTCACGATGAGCGGATGTTTCGGGGCTGCGGCCATGTCCGGCAGGCCCTCGGCCAGGGCAAGGGGCTTGGTCAGGAACGCCTCGACTTCAAAGGCATGGTCGTTGCTGATGAAGGTGAAAGACTCAACCTTGCCCAGTTCCTTGCCGCGCAGCACATCCGCGTTCAGATCCGTCAGCCTGGTCGCGGGTTGGTCTCCTTCCTTCTCGTACAGTTCCGCGAGGTCCGTGGGCGTGGAGAGACTGAACGCGACCACGTTGTCTTTGCCGGCTGACCAACTCCCCACGGAACCAAGATCCGACACCACCGTCTCGGGCGTAGCGGCGGCGCCGGAGCCGGAAACCGGTATGCGAACCAGGTGAACGCTGCCCCGTTCCTGAACCGTGAAATAGATGGCGCGGCCGTCCGGGGACCAATCCGGATGACCTTGCCGGTTGTCGATCGCCTGCCCGACTTCACGCCGATTTGTTCCGTCGGCATTCATCAGCCACACGTGGGTGTCTTCCATCGTGGTTTCGCGATCCGTCAGCCCGCGCTTCGTTCCTGCATATGCGATCGTCTTCCCATCGGGCGACCAGCGCGGGGCGTACTCGCAGCTCTCGGTGGCGGTCAAGCGCCGGACACTTCCGTCCGCAACCCGCAGCGCAAAGACGTCATAGTTGAAAAACTCGTCGGAATTGGGCTCGTGATTGGAGACGAAGAGAATCTCCGCGCCGCCGGGCGACCAATCCGGAGAGTGCTCATCGTTGTTGCCCTGGGTCAGTTGACGGACGGCTCGCGTTGCCACATCGACCACGAAGATATGCAGGCGCCTGTTGTCGTTGAAATGCGAATGCCCTTCGCCGGCGGTGGGCTTGTAAAGATAGCGAGTGATCACCATCGGGTCGCCGGAGGCGTCCCCCGTCTCCGGGCCCGGAGTCGAAGAAACATAGGCAATCCGCGAGCTGTCGGGCGACCAGGTCAGGTTGCGGCCCTGGCCGGGCAGCGGAGAATTGCTTCCGGTCACGGCTGCAAGGAAGTTTGCGCCGGAGCCGTCGGGCCTCGCTACCCAGATACCGGATTTCTCGCCTTCTCCTCCGAAGTAGGCGAGCCACTTGCCGTCCGGCGACCAGAGAGGCTGCGACGTGCTCTCCTTCTCCCCTCCGATGCGGATCGATTTCCGGCCCAGGTCCATCACCCAAACCTGCGAGTACGGACGGCCGGGTCGATCAAACATGGTCACGCTGTACGCGACGAGCCGATTGTCCGGCGAGAGCGCGACGGCGCCCACGGAGCGGAACCGGTAAAGATCGCTGCTCTGCAGCCCCTGCGCTCGGCCTGGCGCTGAGGCGATGACAAAGATGACGGCGCAGACGGCGACCGTCGCGACCGCGGTGAAGAAACGATGACGAACCTGCATAGCATCCTCCGGGAGTTGAGCGTTTATGTTAACGAGACGTGCGACCTTCTGTCGACTCTAACGCGTCTGCCAATTGCCTCCCACCGAAGACGACGTCCGGCTGAACAGGCGAGCACATTGGCGGATATTAGCCTGCTTTTGTCATTTACGCCAAATGCTCCGATGCGGAGAATTGCATACTTAACGTATGGATCATTGAGGCGAGTGACTGCGGCCCGTCGCCAGACTTGCGATACTGTCGAAACAACAAGAGCGGCTAAGAGGATGTTACATGATTGCTGAGAGCTTTCAACCCCGGGTGACGCAAGTTGTAGCGCTCGCAGTGATGACCGCTTCGCTGCTGATGCCGGCATGCGGTGGCAATACTGCATCACGACAGGCGGCCACGAAAGGTGGCGCTACCTCCTCTGTGGTCACCGCACAGACCGCCTGCGCGACACTGTCCGGAAGAGCCATCGGGGGCGCGACGCTCATGACGTCTCTCATCCCGGCTCGAGGAACTGTGCCAACGTACTGCAAAGTCAACGGCACTCTCGCGCCTGCGCTGAACTTTGAAATTCGCCTGCCGGACACCT
>JASHQD010000799.1 GCA_030037755.1 Terriglobia bacterium | reverse complement strand
TACGCCCACCACGACCGGCGTACAGAAAGGGACCATCACGATTACCGACAGCGCGCCGGGCAGCCCGCAGACGATCAATCTCACTGGCAGCACTTCATCGGTCACCCTGTCGACCTCGAATCTCAGTTTCGGGAACCAGGCGGTCGGCGTCGCCAGTTCGCCGCTGACCGTCACCCTGACCAACAACGGCACCGCGGCGCTGACGATTTCGAGCGTGGCCGTGAGCGGCGCGTTCTCTGAATCCGCGACGGACAACGGCGACTGCGTGAAGGCGCCGCTTCAGCCCACAACCAATTGCGTGATCGCGGTTACCTTTACGCCGGTGATTGCGGGTTCGAGTATCGGCGCCTTGACGATCAACGACACGGCAGCCGGCAGCCCGCAGGTGGTGCTGCTGAGCGGCACCGGAGAGGCAGAGCCCGCCGTCTCGCTTTCACCCAATACGCTCACTTTCTCGACCCAGGTCGTCAATACCACGAGCGCCGCGCAAGTGGTGACCATCACCAATACCGGCAGCGCGAGCCTGACGGTTTCCAGCGTTACGACCACCGGACCATTTGCCGAGACCAACACCTGCACATCGGCTGTGGCGCCCGGAGCACTCTGCACGGTGAGCGTGACCTTCACGCCGACCGCCGGCGGGGGAGCGCTCGGAACCTTGACCATCAACGATAACGTGGCCGGCAGCCCGCAGAGCGTTTCATTGACCGGCACCGGCACGGCTTCACCGATTGTCAGCCTCACGCCCTCGACCCTGACTTTCACCAGTCAGGATATCGGCACGACGAGCACGGCCCAGGTGGTCACGCTCAAGAATACCGGGGGCGCGGCCCTGACGGTTACGAGCATCACTTCCAGCGGCGACTTCGCTGAAACCAATAATTGCGGCAGCACGGTGGCCGCCGCAGCCTCCTGCACCATCACCGTGACCTTCGCGCCCACGGCCTCGGGCAGCCGGAACGGGTCCATCACCATCACCGACAACGCCGCCGACAGCCCGCAGACGATCGTGCTTGCCGGCACCGGCGTATCCGCTCCGGCGGTGACGCTTTCGGCGACAAGTCTCAATTTCTCGCCTCAGCCGGTCGGCACATCGAGCGCCGCCCAGACGGTCACCGTGACGAATTCGGGCACGGCGACGCTGAACATCAGCAGCATAGCGGCCACCGGGGTGTTCAATCAGACCAGCACCTGCGGAGCGACGCTCGCGCCCCAGGCGAATTGTGTGATCAGCGTGGTCTTCGCACCCACCGCCACCGGAACGGCCTCGGGATCGCTGAAGGTCACCGATAACGCGCCCAACAGCCCGCAGACCCTGTCCCTTGGCGGCTCCGGATCCGACTTCTCGGTCGCGATCAGCCCGACTTCGGGCACGCTCGTGGCAGGCAACTCGGCCACATTTACCCTGACGGTGACTCCGTCCTTCGGATTCAACGCTGCCGTGAACGTCAGTTGCAGCGGAATGCCGGCCGCGTCCACCTGCTCGGCGTCGCCGGGTTCCATCACGCCGACCGGAACCGCTCCGGTCACGACGAGCTTGACGATCTCGACCACCGTCCGCACGATGACGCCGCCGGGCGGCAATCCGTGGCCGCGAATCCCCGGTTTCAAATCGGCTCCGGCGCTTTGGGCGCTGGCGCTGTTGACGATGCTCGCCATGGTGACTCTGATAGCGCGCAGCCGGCGTCCGCGCTGGGCCTTGCTGATTCTGCCGCTCACGCTGTTCGCCATGCTCGCGGTCGCTGCCTGTGGCGGCGGTTCCGGCTACTCGAATCCGACCGGCACTCCGGCGGGAAATTACACGATTACCGTAACGGGAACGTCGGGCACTCTGTCACACAACACGACGATCAATCTCACCGTGCAGTAGCGCCTGGCTTGGAAATTGAATGAGACTGAAATCCCGATGGAAGACGTTGGCAGGATATTGGGGTCACTTCTGTGCGGCCCTTATTAATAAGGATCGAAAAAGGCTCCCGATGTCGACGGTTGACTGTTAACTGTCGACTGTCGACTTGTGACCTTCTTGGTTCCGGCTCCGCCGGGTTAGGAGACACTGAATGCGAAAAGCTTATTGGCTCATCATGGCGCTGCTGATCGTGCCCTTTCCGGCTGCAGCCCAGAATACTCCACAGGTGGAGGTGTTCGGCGGGTATTCCCACCTCTTGGGAGACCTGAACAATTCGACCTTCAACCTGAACGGCGTCAACGGCTCCGTGACGGAGAACCTGAACAAATGGTTTGGCGGCACCCTGGACATCAGCTCGCAATTCGGCACCGAAGCCAGTTACAAGGTGAATTCACAGAGCATTTCTTATGGCCCGGTGTTCAGCTATCGCAAGAACAAGAGCTTCGTGCCGTTCGCGCACGGCATGCTCGGAGCCGTCCGGGGAAGCGCGGAGTATCTGGGAGTTTCCAAGCCGGAATATCGCTTCGGAGCGCTGCTGGGCGGCGGCGTGGACGTTCGATTGAATGATCGAGTGTGGCTGCGGTTGATTCAGGCCGATTATCTGATGACGCGCTTCAGTTCGGCGACGCAGGATAATATCCGGATTTCCGCCGGTCTTGTATTCCGGTTCGGGCAGAAATAGCAGGATCGTGGGGAGCGCGGGCATCCTGCCCGCTTTCCCTCATGGCGATTGGACCCGACAAGAAGCTTTAGTCCAGGAGCACGATAAGAAAAACCTGTCGGTTTGGATTCGTGGCGATGTCGTCACCGCCGCAGCGGCAAGAAGGCGCGCCTCTCACAGCCATGGCGGGCAAAGATGCCCGCGCTCCCCGTCAGAAAGGCGAGTAAGCCAGACCTTTGGTCTTGCGGTCAACCAGGAGTTTCAAAGCGGGAGTCTCGTTATTGATCATCACAAGAATCATGACCGTCTTCGAGGTTGCCGAAGAGGCTTCGAGAACGTCATAGCTCTTGATCTTGCCGTAATCGCCCTGCGGGCCCCAGTCCTTCATGAAATCGTCATAGCTGTAGCTGGCGCTCGGCTGCCAGAGCTGATAGGCCACGCGGTAATCGCCGCGCTCGAGCGCCTCCATGAAGCGGTCCACCGCGTGTTCTTCGGGATAATCCCACAACAGATAGGCCGAGACACCAATCACGATCGCGGCGGCTACGCCGATCAGGACATAGCGCCAGATCGGAAGCTCGGGTTTGGGAGGTTTGGCGTCAAGTAGCGTCATCGGTGGTTCGTCCCCGCTCTTGATTGTAACCCAAGCGAGAGGTGGCAGGCACGCTGCCTGTGCGACGCAGGGGCGGCCCTTGTAGCCGCCCCAAACGATACAACGCGCTCGAAATGAGCCGTCATTGTAGGCTACTGCTGCCATCAGGCTGTCAATTCTGTTGAGCGATTCTAGCCTATTTCCTGTGCAAAGAAGCGTTACTTAGCCTAGACACCTCAACAACAAATGTCTTGACAACTGGCTAGACCTGTGCTAGGGGTCAGCTTATCGGCCCGATTCCGGAGGTCTTTGCCATGCCCTTGCGCCGTTCACCCGTTACCCCGGCGGCTCTTCGCGCCCGCCGCCGGAATTCCCTCAAATCCACCGGACCCCGTACCGTGCGCGGCAAGGCCTGGTCGTGCTTGAACGCCCTGCGCCATGGCCAACGCTGCCGGCGCCGCACTTTCCGCGACAAGCTCGCTCGCACCGGTGACGCCGAGGCTGTGTATCTGTTCGACTTCATTTTCGAGGAGCTTTTGAGGAGCCACGAACACCCCAGCGAGTTCGTCTGGCGCCGTCTGGAGTCTCTGGCG
>JASHQD010000798.1 GCA_030037755.1 Terriglobia bacterium | reverse complement strand
CGGCGGTGACGACGGCGGCCCTGCGGCATGCGCCGGCCGGAAGGCTGTCTTCGATCGCGGCGCCTGAAGCCGCATGTTTGACAGCCGGCACGCCCCGGTTCTATACCTAGGATTATGTCCGAACCAACGAAGGAAGAACTGCTGGCTCGTATCGCCGAGCTCGAGAAACAGGCCGGCGGAAGGAAGAGCGGAGAGTTGGAGCTCCGCGTGAGCGACAAGGGCGGGGTCAGCGTATATGGGCTGGGCCGGTTTCCGGTAACCCTGTATTACGAGCAGTGGGTCCGCCTGCTCGACTCGGCCGACCGGCTACGGACATTCCTGGAGCAGAACAAGGGCAAGCTGAAGCTGAAAGGCGAGCCAAAGCCCAGCGAGTAGTCCTGCCGGGAATCATGCCGGGAGCGGCGCCGCGAGCGCGGCGTACGGTGAACGAAGTCGTGAAGAAAATGGGCCTGTAGCTCAGCTGGGAGAGCACATGGTTTGCAACCATGGGGTCGGGAGTTCGAACCTCCCCAGGTCCACCAGATCTTCGAGCGCCATCGACGATGTGCGCTCGTCAGGCAGGAGTGGCCCACCCGCAAGGCGTCCATCGGGGTCGGGCTTGCCGCTGGTCACTTCTGGATTGCGTCTTGCAGCATCCGCAAAAGCTGCAGCATGCCGAGAACGAT
The DNA here is from genome assembly GCA_030037755.1 of Terriglobia bacterium. GTDB lineage: Bacteria > Acidobacteriota > Terriglobia > UBA7540 > UBA7540 > Gp13-AA77. The sequence continues at coordinate 14,181 of JASHQD010000798.1, read as the reverse complement.
AAGGAACCATGCCCACTGCGGTATCCGGGGTACGCTCTGAACCCCGCTTCCAGTTCCCGCTCCTCCGCTGCGCAGCTTCTTGCAGGCCTGCCTGAAGAGTTTCGGATCGTTGTGATCGAGCAGACGGCCCACGGTTGGGATACCCGCGAGCAGGTAGGTGCGCTCCGTGGGAAACCAGTCCGGCTCTTCCAGCTTCCCGTTGAAGTACGTCCGATGCTTGTCCCAGAGAAGCCGGAACCCGTCGAAATCGCCCGCCAGGACGGCTGCCTCCGCTCCGGCATGCGCCAGAAACTTGGCGCAATGGTCGTGACGGAGACCAGCCAGTGCGTCGCGGCAGGTCGACAACACTTCGCGCCGGTTCTTGGAATCATGACGCGGGATAGCGTTGACGTAGCTTGCGACCATCCACATTTTCACGCCGCTGCGTGGTCGCCACTCCGCCAGGACCTTTCGAGCTTGCTTCCTGCGGGAGAGATCGACAAGCGCCCGTCCCAGCTCCGCCCAGGCGCCAACGTCCGTCTCGAAGTTGCCGGGCTTCCTCTTCCAGTAGCGAACCACGAGCCGCTGGTATCCGAAAATGGACCATTGCCGGAACACCTTCCCGCGATAACTGCCGTCAAACCAGCAAGCACGATCAACGACGTCGAGCATGCCTTGGAGCGTACGCGCGCCGCGGCCCGGAAACCAGGTTCGCCAGAACGGTTGCAGCCGGCTCCTGTGGCTCCTTTCGGAACGCATGGCCTGCTCCGCCATGATCGCGAATGCCCGGGGCGTGGGACGCTCTCCCTCGTCCAGGCGGCGTCGCGCGGCCTCGCAGGCCGCATCCGGGAACCCCGATTTCTTTGCCGATTGCCACGCGTGCGACGCCGGCCACTCCGACTCCTCCACCTGCGCGAACCAGACACGCAGCAACGTTTGAATCGCCTCGTCCGTGTTGCCCTCGCGAGCCAGGACCTCAATGAGGCGCGCAAGCACGAAAGGGCTGTCGGGGGCCACAAGACGGATCGATTTGAGCACCGCGGCCGACTCTTCCAACCGATTAGCGTCCCGCAGCGCGTCGTAGCGCTCGAGATGCAGAGGCACTTCTTCCGGAAAATCCCGCAGCAAGGCGTCCCATTCAACGTCCAGCTCGCCCTTCGGCACATTGGCTTCCGCAAGCACCGTCAGACGCTTGGTTCGAAACGGCACGTCATTTCGCAGTTCCGGCGGGATGGGGCAGAGGAGCTGACGCGCCTTGTCGTAGGCCTTGTCTTCCCGCAGCCAGTCCATGGCGGCGACCCAGCCCCAGCCGTACCAGGGCGCGTCGTGCAGCACCGCAGTCATTTCCGCCAACGCCGACTGCCTGTCTCCCTTTTGCCGGTGTATCCATGCCAGGCGCCCGCGCGCCGGCGACGGGTCGGAAAGCCGGGGGGCAATGCGCGCGCATATCTGCTCAGCTTCCTCGTAGCGGCGTTGCTCGACGAGCAACACCGCCAGACTGTCTGCGGCAACGTACAGGCTGGCGTTACGCGAGAGGCTGCGGTGGAAACAGGACTCGATCTCTCCCGGGGTCGACAGGCGTCCCGAACCCATGAGCGCGGCTCCCAGCAGGTACCAGAGATAAGCGCGATGCGGAAAGAGACGGACGCTTTCCCGGGCTTCTTTCACCGCGGTCACATCGTCCTCGCAATCCATGAGGCGGCGGATGGCCCGTTCCCGCCAGATGACATCATTCTCACCCGATCTCTGTAGTCCTTTCCGTATGCTGCTGCGCGCTTCTGCAAGACGGCCGCTCCGAATCAGGATTTGGACACCTGTGTCCCAGGCTTCGAGATTCTGAGAATCGTGCGCAGTCAAGGATTCCAGCAACCTGAGGGCTTGGTCGCCATTGCCACGGCGCGCGTAAACCCACGCCAACTGGAGATGCGCCTCCGCATTGCCGGGGTGGCGGCGGATAATCTCGCCGAGCACGGTCTCGGCTTCCGTATCTTTCCCCAGTCTGCGGCAGGCGCCCGCCAACGAAAGGCGCAATCCCACGTGGTACGGGAAGCGTCGCACCGCCGGCTCGAGCATCGACATCGCGCGATCGACGTCGCTGCGGCCATGCCCGTACGAAAGGAGAAGATCGGCCGCAGATTCGATCGCTTCCGGCTCGTCAGGCCGGCTGGCTTTCCATCTCTCCGCCGCCTCCTCGGCTGCCTGGGCGCCAAATCGCTCGGCGACCAGGAATATGATGTCGCGAGCGTGCCTCAAAGGGCCCGGGGAACTCAGAAATGCCGCCTCGACCTGCCGGTACACCTGGCGGCGTTCGGCGTCGTCGAGGGATGCAGAGCAGTCGAGCACCTTCCGGTAATCGTCAAAACCGCCCGTTGCCGCATCCATGGCCTTCAACCAGCAATCGACAGCATGACGCCGGTCGCCGCGAACCGCGTGCCACTCGGCGTGGGCCGCCATGACGTTCGAAGAATCGGGCGCCGTACGGTCGCATTGCCTCAGCAGTCCTGCGATGCGCGTCTCCAGCTTCAGGCGGCGCGATTCATCGGCGGCGGCATAATCGCTCAACCGGCGAGAGGTCAGCTCACACCATGCCCTTGCGTCTTCTGGGTTTCGTTTTACCCGGTGCAGCAGTAACAGATCTTTCTTCCATTGGCTTCCGATGTTGTCCAACCCCTCGGCGTAGAGCCCTTCGAACTCTTCGTGTCCCGGATTTTCTTTGCGCCAGCCTCCGGCCAAATTGACAGCCGCCTGCAGGCCATGCTTTCTCGCCGTCAGATCGAGAAGCTGCCGGCGCGCCGGGATGAAGCGGGGCAATTCGTCCACCCACTGCCGGACCAGCGGGATGGCCACATCGACCTCGCCCTTCATTTTGTGAAAGCCCACAGCCGCTTCAAGGAACGAGGGCCTGTGTTCGCCAGCTTCGAGGCGGCGCAGGCAGGCTTCCGAATCTTCCCAACGGCCCATTCGCGCCAGAAAAGGAACTGCGAATCTCAGCAGCTCTGGAGAACTGCCACGCTGCTGCAGGGCTTCATCGCAGGCCACGAGCGCGCGCTCGGGATAGCCGTAGTCTTCGAGCGCGCCAATCCAGGAGACCCAGGGCCCCGCCGCTTTCGACGCGGGAGCGAGAGTGTCAACGCGGGCACGCAGCCAGGCCAGCCCTTCGTCCTCATTTCCCGCCCGATAAAGCGCGTCGGCGTAGGCCTGCGCGTGGTGCTCCTCATTGTTCGCGAGGCAGGAGGCGATCCGAAGGGCGAGCAGCCGGCCGGCGGTGTTGCGATCGTGCCAGAACAGATCGCCGAGCACATGCCACGCCCCAGCCGACGTCGGTTCCCTCGCGATGACGGAGTTGAGCAGCCGCCGCGCCTCTTTGCGCGATACAGCGGATCGACGCAGCAGATCGGCATACTCGCTGACGTATCCCGACGGCGGATGGCGCCAGTCCTGATCCGACTGAATCCCGGGAAGCCTTCCCGCGTCCACGATCCCGGCGAGGACTTCGCGCAGTTGTCCGGTGTTCCCCAGCGCGCGGCAAGCGGAAATCAAAGCCCGCCGTACATACGGGCAGCCCGGAAATTCGTTGAGCAGCCGCCGAAGACCTTTCAAGGCCTCTCCGTTCCTGCCGCCGTCCAGCGCCTCCAGCGCTTGCAACCAGCGGGTGCCGGGATGCTGAGGATGACGGCTCGCGAGAGCCGCGACGACCTGCCGGGCCGCGGCAGGCCCTTGCACGGCGAGGGCTCGCTGATAACGGTGACTCTCAGACATCACTTCTGTCTGTTCTGCCTGCAGCAGCTTGTCGAGGACGTCGGCTCGATCGGGGCTGACGACAGCGATGCCCTTGGGGCCCAAGGGAGAGTTGATCCTGCCGAGGGCGTCGATCAAATACTCGACACTGCGGAAGACTCGCGGATCATGAACTGCCAGCGTGCCTCTGGACTCATCCAGGCCCACCACCGCCACGGCGTGGGCACTCTCGTCCGCCTCCAGGGTAAGCACGAAGGGAATCTCGTTCCGCAGGAGAGTGGTGGCCGTCTCGCGGGTCGCGGCGAAGAAGCGAGCTACGAAGCCTCGTTGCTCAAGCCACTCAGCGGCAGCCCATGACGCAGTTCCACCGTAGGTGATCTCTCGAGCCATCGCATCCGCGTCAAGTTGTATTCCCGTCGCGGCCAGAACGGAGGATATGCTGGCTGGAAGGCAGGTGTCGTGCTTCTGGATGATACGGCGGAACGGGAGCAGGATCCGGCGCCCATCGGGATTCTGCTGCAGGTTCTCCAGCACCCTCTTATGGAATGGCGACCCGGCTTCCTGAGCCCATTTCTCGACCTGTTTGTGATCGTCAAGCAGGGAAGCAATGTCCAGGTGGACGCGCGCGAACCCAGGCTTGGTTTCCCGGTCTGCGAGCGGCGCCAGCGCCGGCAGCCTTTCCGCCAGGCTGGCAGCGCGGTCCAGCGCGCGGCGGCGCTCCTCGCCGGTCAGAGTCTCTGCCAGAGCGCATTGGTGCCAGCATGCCGATGCCGCCACCTCGCACGATTCGGTGGTTTCCGCGGCGGCAGCGAGCCGCCCGGCCGATTCCCCGACACGGCCTAAATTGACCAGGCTGTTGCCCAGCGCGGCTGCCGCGTATGGAGCGCCGGGACTTATCTCCCAGGCGCGCTCGGCTGCGTCCAACGATTCTTGCCAGCGATCCTCAAGACCGCGCACTTGCGACTCGCAGCTATGTACCCAACCATCCCGCATCGGAACCGACCGGGCGCGATCGAGACAATCGTGGGCGCGCGCGAAATCCCGGAAAAACGCCCAAGTGACGGCACGCCACGCCAGCCATGAGGCCCGAAGGTCAGGATCGTCGCAATCGGGGTCCGGCTCGTCCTCGCAAGCTTGCAGAAACTCAACCAGTTTCAAGCCGCGCAGCTGGAGCGCCCCGATGAAATACCGGACGTAAGGATTGGAGGGGTCCCGCGCATAGGCGGCGCGAAACAACCAGCGTGACAGGCGGGCTCCGCCCAGACGGGCTGCGAGTCTCCCTCCCAAAACGAGTTCGGAGACGGAGAAGCATGTGAGATCCGTCCCGGGTTTCCAGTATTCCGCTGTGATCCGGTAAGCTTCGAGGAAGCGGTGCCGATCGTACAGACCCTGGATGATCGCGAGCCGATCCGCGGTCGTTCCTGGAAGTTGCACGGGCGAAGACGGGTAGACCATCTGCGGCGTCCTGTAATCTGAGTCTGCGATCAGACTCCGCGATGCGCGACGCGCTGCCGCCGGCCCGCCAGTTCGAGTCGAGTTTCGGTCTCGAACGATCTGGCCGGCCAGGCAAGATGAGACCGCTGCTTACGGTCGCGGTGTCCCAGCACTATGACTACAACACCCCGTTGATGCCACGGATTCGCCGAAATTGCAAGCGCGATTCGCGCACGAATACCGCTATTCATGCACAAATCCTGCCGCGCTCTTTGCCTGTACAGAGACGGGAGTACTTGGGACGATCACGTTGGACGTAATTGGGCAACGAGCGGGAGGAAGCTATGGAGATGGCGTGAACTCGAAAGGATTTATCAGCTAAAGCGCCGGCCACAGCGATTCCCAGATCTTGAACTCGTGGTGGTACCCGGCTTGCTCGGCCCGCGTGAGCTTTCGTCCAGAGGCTACATCGACGGTTTCTTGAAAGATCTGGCGGCCGACCTCCTCGGTCGTCCTCAACCTCTCCAGGATTGTGCCGGCGTCGATGTCGATGTCGCCGTTCATGCGCGCGAGCGGCGAGTTGGAGCCGATCTTGATCACCGGGCCGAGAGCGCAGCCGATGCCGGTGCCGCGTCCGGTGGTGAACAGCGCGATCTGGGCGCCGCTCAGAAAGAGCGCCGGCGTGGAGATCTGGTCGTAGCCGGGCGTGTACAGCACGTAGAGGCCTTTTCGCTCTCCCAGCCATTCGCCGTACTCCACCAGGTCCTCAACCACGGAAGTGCCACCCTTGGCCTTCACCCCGCTTGATTTGAGGTAGATGTTGTAGATTCCGCCCTTGACGTTGCCCGGCGACGGGTTGTCGCGAAAGTCGTCGAAGTCGGGGCCGAAGGAGCGCACGTACTTCTCGTAGCGTTTGAGAGCTGCGATGAGTTTTTTGCCCGCCGCCCGCGTTCGGGCGCGCGCCGCAAGATCGATCATGGCGGCGCCCTGCAACTCGGGGATCTCCGGCAGGAAGACCGCGCCGTTAGCTTTCACAAACATGTCTGCGGCAACGCCGACGGCCGGATTCGAGGTCACGCCGGACCACCGGTCCGATCCGCCGCACTTCGTGCCCACGATCAGGCGCGCGACAGGCACGGGTTCCCTCTTGAATTGGTTGGCGAATTCGAGCTGCCGTTCCACCAGTTCCAGCCCGCGCTCGACCGTGCGCCGGCTCCCGCCGCTATGTTGGATCACCAGGTTGGTGACTCGCTGCTTGTAGTCGGGAACGGCCGCCTGAAACAACGGCGCCGAACACTCCACGCAAGTCTTCCCGCAGCCAAGATCGATGTAGATGGCGGAGCCCAGATTCGGATGGCGCAGTGTGTTCGCCAGGAGGCGATTCAGCAGGTCGACAGCGGCTCCGTCGGGCATACCGCAACCCGACTCCTGCGAGATGGGAACAATCCCGTCGACATTCGGGTACTTGTCGCGCGAATAGATCTCGCGCATGGCGCGGCCGGCGATCTCGTGGGCTTCGGTGGAGGAACACATTCCCGAGGTAACGATTCCCACGTAGTTCCGCGTGCCCACGGTCCCATCAGGCCGGACGTAGCCGTCGAAGGTCTGTTCGGCCAGGGCAGGATCGATGGAGGTCGGCTGAGGATTGTCCCGGTAACGGACCGCGAGGCGGGGGAGACGATCCTCGAGATTGGTCGTATCGATCGGCTCGCCCGGCTGGACGTCGCGTGAAGCGATGCCGATCGGATCGCCGAGCGTAGTGTACGCAGCGCCCTTCTCGACCTTCGCGACGGCGAAGCTCTGGCCGCGCAGTATCCGGCCGGAAATCGTCAGGACCCGGTCGCGGTATTGGAGCTCCGTGCCGGTCTGCAGAGAATCGGCGGTAAGCACCGCCAGATTGTCGTGCTCAGGCCGGACGACAATGGCCACGTCTTCGAGACGAACCGAAGCCATTCGTTGGTCAAACCTCCTCGGGGACCACGTAAGGAGCGCGATAGCCGCGGTCGCCATCGCGAAGCAAAGTGTCAGCTTCGGGATCGTTGATCGCCTGCTGCGTGTCGGGATTAAAGTTGATCGTCCTGCCCAAGCGATAAGACGCATTGGCGAGGTGCATCAGCGCCATCGAGATGTGCGCTTCCTCGATCGGTGCGTTGAGCTTGTCTTTGTCACGGCTCACCACACAGTCAATGAAATTCGCGAAGTGTGCCACTTCTTCCCCGGCGTGAACCTTGGCCTGTGGATCCTGATCGGGACCGAGCCATACGCCGTAAGTGTCCGCGTCCTCATCGCCGGTGGCAAAGTATCCTTTGGAGCCGTAGAAGATATCGCCGATCGTATTGTGCCTGCCGGACATGGGCCCTAACGTCGGGACCCCAGCTTGGTGCTTGGGCTCCGGCGTTCCCATGGCCACGGTGCCAATCTCCGCTTCATGATTCGTGATCCAGTGGCGCACCTCAAAGGTCAGCATCTTGCGCTTGCCGTCCGGCTGATCGAATTCGAAGGCGCAGACCAGATCGTTCGGCGTCTCCTGGTCGTCATCGAACATGAAGTGGCCGCCGATGGCGCTCACCTTGTTCGGGAACGTCACTCCCAGTCCCCAGCGGGCCACATCCATCTGGTGAGTTCCCTGGTTCCCCATGTCGCCGTTCCCGTAGTACCAGAACCAGTGCCAGTTGTAATGGAAGCGATTGTGCGTGAATTCGTGCTGCGGCGCGGGTCCGGTCCACAGATCGTAATCGACGCCAGCCGGAACGGGCTCGACCGAAGCGTGGCCGATGGTATTGCGCCACTTGTAGCACAGCCCGCGCGTCATATAGATGTCTCCAATCATCCCGTCATGCAGCTTCTGAATGCCATCGCGGATGGCCGTGGCCGAGCGAATCTGCGTGCCGTGCTGAACAATGCGGTTGTATCGTTGCGCCGCCGCGACGAACTGCTTGCCTTCCCAGAGATTGTGGGAGCATGGCTTTTCAACGTAGACGTCTTTGCCGGCCTGGCATGCCCAGATCCCCATCAGCGAGTGCCAGTGGTTCGGCGTGGCGATGGAGATGGCGTCGATCGATTTGTCGTCCAGAAGCTTGCGGACATCCACGAAGGTCGCGGGCTTCGGAACGCCCATTTTCTCCATCTGGGCGACGCGCTTTGACATCACGCCCTCGTCAATGTCACAAATTGCGGCGATCTGGACGTTCTTCAGCTTGGAATAGTTCTCGACATGGTCCATGCCGCGCCCGTGTACGCCGCAGATCGCAACCCGGACGCGGTCGTTGGCGCCCATTACCCGCTCGGTGCGCGTCAGCAATCCCGCACCGGTCGCGGCGGCAAGGCTTGCAGCCCCGGCGACACCCGTTTTGAGAAAACTTCGACGGCTCAATTCTGAATCGTTGGTCATCCGCATTCTCCTAATAACACCGGCGCTGGTCCACCTTGTTCGATGGTAAGTCAGACCGCTGAAAGGGACTTCACGGGCTGCGTCTGCGCGTTAGGCCGGCCCCCGGCCAGCCGCAGTCCGATCCAGCAGCTCACCGGCCACGCCACCAGCCAGGACAGCCAGTACCAATGCGGCCAGCCCTTGCCCCAATTGGGAATGGTGAACGCGATACCCATGGCTTCTCCAATGATGAAGAACCACAGTACATGGCGCCCGGCGCGGCTGGGAGCGAAGCGCGCGCAGAGCCAGGCGCACAGAATCGAAACCACCACGAAGCACGCCGTGCTCGCGACCAGCGCGTTATTCGACGGAATGCGTCCCCTGACGTAATCGCCCGGAAACAGCCGCGAGAGCAAGGGATCTGTCGCTAGAACCAGAATGATCGAGAGCAGATAGCTACCGACGATTACGGAGACGGACTTGAACACCGCCACACCTCCAGATCCCGGATTCAGCCGCGCTTTAGGCGGTTCAATATATCACCGGTAAGGCGCAAAGTGTTGCGGACCCTTGACGAGGCCAAAGTCGCGGGGGCATGATGGACGCCACATTCGGAGCATCCATCAGTAGCGCGAGGCGCACGGAGGAATGGGGAGGCGTCATGCACAAGACCAATCGGCGACGCAGCACCTGGGTGGGGCTATTGTCGTTGGCATTTGGGACCGTGACAGTGCTCCACGCCCAATCCGCTGACAAACCGCAGGCGGGAACGTACGGTCTCCTTTACTCCTTTCAGTGCGGGACGGACGGTTCATTCCCAGCGGCCGGCCTGGTCCGCGACTCCGCAGGCAACCTTTACGGGACCACTACCGGTGGGGGAGGAAACCGGCACAACTACGGCTGGGGTACGGTCTTCAAAATAGCCCCTGACGGCACTGAAAAGGTGCTGCACGGATTCTTCGGCTCGCCGGACGCCGGCCAACCGTCATACGGAAGCGTGACGCTGGATGCGGAGGGCAACGTTTACGGAACCACCATTCAAGGCGGCGAGGGTGGCGACGGGGCGGTGTACAAGGTGACACCAGGCGGCAGGGAGAGCGTACTGTACAGCTTCCCGGCAGGCGTGGACGGCATGTGGCCGCTTGGGGGTCTGACGCGTGACGGCGCCGGCAACGTTTATGGCACGACTTCTCAGGGCGGGACCGACGGCAACGGCGTAGTCTTCGAGTTTACGCCAGGGGGTACCGAGAGCGTGCTCTACAGCTTCGGCTATCCGCCGACGGACGGAGCACGTCCCGATTTCAGTCTTACGCGAGACTCGTCGGGCAACCTGTACGGCACCACGTCGTTCGGCGGAGCTTCGTACGACGTTGGAACGATCTTCGAGGTAACCGCGAGTGGCACGCAGAGCCCGCTCTACAGCTTCAAGGGTTACCCGACCGATGGGGCGTATCCCTCCGGCGCCATGATATTGCGAGAACCATCAGGTGACCTCTATGGCGTCACTGACGAGGGCGGCGCATACAACGCCGGCGCGCTCTTTAAGCTGACCCCCACGGGTACCGAAAGCGTGCTCCTCAACTTTAATGGCGGATCTGGCGGGAACGATCCTATGGGCGGTTTGGCCAGCGATGCGGCCGGCAACCTGTACGGAACCACAGTCGAGGGTGGCTCAGGCACGGGTTGCGAGTATGGATGCGGAGTGCTCTTTGAGTTGACCGCGACCGGCACGGAGGTGTTACTTCACGACTTCAACCTCGGTTCCTCCAGCGATGGCGCGTTTCCCATGGGCGGCGTAATCCGCGACCCGTCGGGCAATCTCTACGGTACTCTGTGGAGCGGAGGCGCGAATGACTGCGGCGCGATATTCAAGTACACGCCTTGAGGTGATATTAGGCCCCAAATGTGCCCCGCCTGGGAACGCCCAACGGCCGACTAGCCGCTAAGTCGCTTGAATGGCGGAGGGAGAGGGATTCGAACCCCCGAGCCCCTTTCGGGGCTAACGGTTTTCAAGACCGCCGGTTTCAACCACTCACCCATCCCTCCAATGCTTGCCAGTCTAGCATAGCTGGCTGAGGCCGCGACTTCCGGACGCTTCCCGGTTAATCAGTTGCTGGTAGCCGGCTGCGGTTCTGTACCGATCCCATGGCTTGGAAGGCGCGGGAAATTCGAATCCTGTTCATCCTGATCGGATGACGTGCATTCCATACTTCTTTCCCGGCTTCTCGCCTTATAGGCTACATTACTGCGACTCCTACGGGGCTGGAAGCAGGTCAGAGGGGAAAGGGCGGATCATCGACCAGCGCGAGTACGACGAGCAGATGTGTTCCAGAACTCACCGCAAGTTCCGGTAGTCACGCGAGAAGGCATGCGCCGGCCGGGCTGAAGAGGCAGGACAATCACCATTTTCCAGGGAGACGGGCAGCCCAGCCCAGGGCCACCCGCTCCCCCTTACCCAACCAGCGGCGTCAAGAGGGGTGAGCGCCGCCTGTCGAGGGCGAAAAAGTAGCACCAAGGCGATCCGCCCGCAAGTTATCAAGAGACGCATGTACCACTTGGGTCGAGCGCGAAAAGGCTAACAGAGACTAGTGAGGCAATCACTTACTATCTTTGCTACGCACATTTCAAGCTATAATCTTGTTTCTAATCTATTGACAAGCCAGTTATACTAGGAACGACTGAACGACTGCGGCGCACCGCAGCTTCAAGCGTGGCCTTCGGGGGAGGGCCTTCGACCGGGTCTCTCCCCACTTTTTCCTTCCAAGAAGGTCGTGCGAAAGGCGCCCATCCGCCAGCCGCGACCAAGACTCGCGGCCTCGAGGATGAGTTCAGTTTCGCTGCCACTCTCCCAGGATTTCCCTTACTCGCTTGCGGGCGGTCACTTCCGCCGGACTGCCGGCCGTCCGACGGAGCCACGCCACAAAGTCGCGCAGGTTGACCGTGTGCTCGACAGGAACGCTCGTGACCGCGACCTTGACAGTTGCAAGCTGCTCCGAAAGCGGCTCGACCCAGTCATGGCCATGCATCGCCTTGAGGCCGACCGCAACGGCCTCGTAAAGCGATGAGGCGGTCACCTCGACGGTGTGAGTCACTCCCGCCGTATCCGTCGCTGTGACCCGGCAAGAACGTACGTTCATGACGACATCATATCACTGTATTCGCTTTTGCTTCGCCTGGCAAATTCAGGGCAGCAGGTAAGAGCTGCCTCGCCCGCACCAGGCCGACTTATCAAAAAATCGGGCGAGGTCTCAGGCCTTGGAGACCGTGTAGTGCACCTCGATGAAGAGGACCGTCGGTGACGCGCCAACGAACTTCCGGGCCGGCTGTCGGCGCGGCCCGTGCGCGTAGCGGCCGGATAGGCCAGACATCTCGACCTACCGTGCTGGAGAACGCGGTCACAGTACAAAGAACCATGAGCTGCAGGCCCGGGTTCGGAGAAAAAGCGCTTGTCGGGAATGCGCCCATCGTGCTCTTGGCGAGTTTTTCAGTATGCGCGTCGTCTGGCGCGGCCTGCGGTAGGCGCCTGGGATTGCGCCCGGCCTTCGATTCGGGTATTAGTAGTGATTGGGCTTTCAGCCTCGCATGGAGCCCGTCAAGGCGGCCGGATAACCCACGCCCGTCAGCCTGCCATCACAGCAAAGGATCCAATCAGGCAGCATTTCTTGCCGCCGCTGGACCTTGGCGTGATACGACGCTGGGGCCGTTCGGGTGTTGCAGCGGTTTGCAGGGCGTTTTCAAGAAGGCTTCGACGGTTGACCGTCGGCCGTCGAATCGGGAGCTTTGGGTTCCGGATCTTACGAGTATGAATCTCAGGGGAGTCACGATGGCACGACGCGCACTGGTGGTCCTGATCCTGGCAGTTGTGGGCTCGTTTGCCCTGCGCTGCGGCTCGTCGACGAAAACCACCACGACGACGACCGGAACGGTATACACCCTGATCGGCGATTCCCCCGCCTGCGACGTGCTCGGGGCGAGATTCAATATCACGGAACTGATCCTGTACTTCAGCGGTCTTCAAACTGGGTCGGGACTCCTGAACGCGACCAATACCCTGATCCCAATAGACCTGGCAGCACTTCGCGACAGCACCACCGTACTCAATGACAGCACGACCGCGACCGGCAGTTACGACCGGATCAGCCTCGGGATAGACGTGGCCAGTATGTACGTCTACAACCCGTCCGCCAATCCGCCCATTACCACGCTTACCGAAAACCTGACCACACCGTCTCCGCTGGTCTACGACATTAGTCCGGCTCTCAACATTCCGGTGAGCGGCGTCGCGGTCGTCTCCCTCGATTTCGATCTCGACCAGTCCGTGCTGGCGAATTCGCAGGGCCAGCCAACCGGTCTGTTGAATCCCAGGGCCACGGCCACCGCGCCTCCGATTCCCACGGCAACCACGATCAATGGATTTGGGGAAGTGGACGGCACGTTTGGCTTTGTGCAATCCGTGCAAAGCGTCAGCACGCTGACGGGAGGAATCCAGTACACCGGAGGACTCACGGTCCAATTGCTCGCTTCGACTGTGTCCGGCTCCGGCGGTGCGTCGCTGACCGCGGAGCTGACTCCGAACTCCGTGCTCTGCGGGCCGACAACGTTCTCAAACCAGGCCTGCTGCCAGTCCGGCGTCTCGGCAAGCACCAATCCCGCGTGCAGCATTCCGGAAGTGGCGATCAATTCCGTTCCGACGGGGAGCTACGCGGCCGTCGACGGTTTCGTGGACAGCAACGGAGAGTTCCAGACCAAAACGGTGTTTATCGGACCCCAGGAAATCGTTGCCGATCAGCAGGTGGCATTCATCGGTCCCGTGCTCTCGATCAACACCGACACCAGCGGAAACGTGACCGGGTTCAACATGTTCTTGCGTGACATGCAGCCCACCGTCGCCGGTGTGACTCTGGACGCGCTCACCACCGTAACGCTTTCGACCGGCACGCTGTACAACACGGTGCCGCCGCCCATCTATACCACAACCTCGCCGTCGACGGCGCAGGGGACGAACTTCGCGGCGCTGCCCTTTGGACCCGACCAGATCACCGTGGGCCAGGACGTAGTTGTGCACGGCGTTTACACCACTCCGTCCGCGGGCACCAGTTCAGGGGTCGCGCAACCGGTCAGCATGGTCGCCAACGAGATCGACGACAACCTGCAAACGCACGAGGGGAATTTCGTCTCGCTGCTCGCCGCCCAGCCTGACAACCTTACGGGCGCATTTGCTTTGCAGCCTTGCGCCATGATCGACCAGCAGAATTCGTCCGCGCTGCCGATCTACGTCTTTACCAGCCCGCAGACCGTTTTCGTCAATGCCGCCGGCCTGAGCTCGCTTCAGGCGCAAGCCAGCATTATGGTGAGAGGGCTGCTGTTCTACGAACCGCAGAGTGTGGTCGTCAACGGTGTCACCGTGCCGGCAGGAAAGACGGTGATGCTGGCCAAGCAGGTTGCAGTAAGGCAGTGACCGGGAGGAGACGGCTGGCTGCGGGTTGCTGGCGAAGGATGTAGGTCAGATTAGCGGCCTATCCTGGTCCAGGCCGCGCGCGTTTGCTGAACTGAGAGACTGACGAACTGAAGAACCGGTTTCACAGTACCGGCAATTCCCTGCCCCGCTTCCCGCCCGGCTGCCGGATTCGCGACGCGCGCATATCGCCGGGAAGATGTGT
>JASHQD010000060.1 GCA_030037755.1 Terriglobia bacterium | reverse complement strand
CTGGTCTACCCGAGTGGCATGGTGATCGACGTCACCGCGACCGCAGGCCAGATCCGCGAGACGTTCCACACCGAAATCCATTACTATAGCGTGGACGGTGAGCAGCACATCGCCAATTCCTCCGATCCACAGATTCCGGCAGCGTTCGAGCCGGTGATTGCAGGCTTTGCAGCCTTGCACGACTTTCGGCCGCACGCGAACATGCGGCGGCACTTTTCGTTCGGATATGAAGGTTTCGAGTTCTACGAGCTGGGACCGCAGGATTTCGCCACCATCTACAATCTCAACCCGCTTTGGAACGCCGCCGAGCCCATTCGCGGCGCAGGTCAAACGATCGTGGTCTTGGAAGACTCGGACATGCGACTTCCTGACTGGACCACGTTCCGGACCGCTTTCGGTCTTTCCTCCTATGCCGGCACGTTGACCGAGATTCATCCCAATCCTTCAAACGGTCCTCAGAACTGTTTCGATCCCGGCGAGAACTATGACGAGATTGAGGCGGCCCTGGACGCCGAGTGGTCCGGAGCTGTGGCGCCGGACGCTGCGATCCAGCTTGCGTCCTGCAGGGACACGCGCACGACCTTCGCCGACCTGATCGCGGGTCATAATCTGCTGAACAGTTCCTCGCCCCCGGCAATTATGAGCGACAGCTACGGCGGCTGCGAAGCCGGGTACGGTACGAGCGGCAACGCGGCGTACGAAAAACTCTGGCAGCAGGCTGTTGCAGAAGGGACCTCCGTTTTTGTGGCCGCGGGTGACGAGGGCGCCGCCGAATGCGATGCCGGTCTGCATTACGCCACACATGGGATCGCTGTGGACGGCACCGCGTCGACGCCCTACGACGTCGCCGTGGGCGGCACCGATTTCATTGATTACGTGGACGGCACCACGAGCGAGTACTGGACCAGGACCAACGGCTTTGGCAACGAGTCGGCGCTCTCCTATGTTCCCGAGATGACCTATAACGATTCCTGCGCCAGCAGCATTCTCTACACGTATAAGGGATACTCCAGCGGCGGCGCGTTCTGCAACAGCCAGGCAGGATACTCGGACCTCTTCGTGGCCGGGGGCAGCGGCGGGCCGAGTCTCATCTACTCAAAGCCTGCGTGGCAGCAAGGAGTCTACGGCGTTGTGGACAATGGCCGGCGCGACCTGCCGGACGTCTCACTGTTCGCGGGCGATGGCTTCTACACGCACGCCTACGTCTACTGCATGTCCGATCAGAGTGAAGAAGGCCTTCCCTGCGATTATTCGAACCCGATGGATGCCTACTACAACAGCGCGGGAGGCACATCGTTTTCTTCTCCGGCCTTCGCGGGTATCCAGGCGCTGGTAAATCAGAGCACGGGCTCGCGCCAGGGCAATCCGAATTACGTTCTCTATTCGATGGCTGCCAGCGAATATGGCACCAATCAGAACCCCAACGAGGGGAATCTGACGGCGTGCAACACATCGAACGGCAAGAATATCGGCGCTTCCTGCGTGTTTTACGACGTCACGACCGGTGACAACGATCAGCCCTGCAAGGGCACGGATGACTGCTACACCCTTCCGGGCGACTTGTTCGGCGTTCTCTCGGCGTCCACGACCGAACTGAAGGTGGCTTATCTTTCCAGCGGCGGCTGGGATTTTACGACCGGCCTCGGAACTGTGAACATCACTAATCTCGTGACTGCCTGGCCTCAGTGACCACGTAGCGCCGTTTTTTGGGCGGGCATCTCAGACGCCGCGCGGTGCTGGCCCGAAGTCCAGCGCTACAGGCCCGCATCTCGCGGCAGGTAGAGCCGTTCCAGAGGGGAATTTCAAAAGTCGCCTGATGCATTCACCTTGACTATGCCCCGCAGCGAGATGTTGGCCGAGGAGCTTCCGATCATGATGTCAAACGTGCCGGGAACCACGCGCCAATGCATGTCGCGATCGAGCAGCATCAGGTCCGCAGGCCTCAGAGGCATCGTCACCGTCTTTCGCTCGCCGGGTTTCAGGGCAACTCTTTGGAATCCGCGGAGCTGCTTGACCGGTGTCGAAACCGGCGCATAGCGTTCGTGAACGTAGAGTTGCACGGTATCGACGCCGGCGCGCTTCCCGGCATTCGTGACCTCGACGCTGACGCGAGTGATTCCGCCCGTGTAGATCTGCGGCGGATCGACGCGGAGCTGGCTGTAGCGAAAGTCCGTATAGCTCAGCCCGTAGCCGAAGGGATAAAGCGGCGTGCCGGGCATGTCGACGTAGCCTCGGTCGTGACTCCAGCCTTTGCCGATCCAGTAGGCCTTCGAAGGCTTGTAGTTGTAGTAAGCCGGCAACTGTCCCACGCTTCGCGGGATGGTGATTGCCAGACGGCCGCTCGGATTGTAATCGCCAAACAAGACATCGGCCACCGCCTCGCCGCCTTGCTCACCGGGTTCCCACGCTTCGACGATCGCAGGCACGTGACTCGCTTCCCAGCGCACCGATAGCGGCCTGCCGTTGACGAGCACAACGACAGTGGGAACGCCGGTCGCGGCTACCGCTTCCACAAGATCTTCCTGCACTCCTGTCAAATCCAGGGTTGCGACGTCGTAACCTTCGCCATCGGTGGGACGCGGCGGGCGATCCTCGGTACTCTCGCGCCTCGCTTGCTCGCCGACGACCACAATCGCCATCTCCGATTGCCTGGCCGCGTCGATCGCGGCGCCGAAGCCGCTCTTGTCATCGTCATTGACGGCGCAACCCTTCGCATAGACGACGCGCGTGCTCGACGGCACCTTCGCCTTGATGGCGTCGAGGATCGTCTCCACGTGCTGAGGCACCACCGACGGCGCGTAGTCGCCGAAAAGGTTTGTCGCGCTATCGGCGTTCGGACCAATCACCGCAATGGATCTTGTGCCCTTGCTGAGCGGCAGCAGGTTGTTCTCATTCCTGAGGAGCACGATGCCCTCGCGGGCGGCTTCGAGCGCGAGTTGCTGGTGATCCGTGGAATGCATCACGCGCTGGGCGACGGCTGGATCTGTGTAAGGATGCTCGAAGAGTCCAAGGCGGAATTTCTGCTCCAAAACGCGCCGCACTGCGCGATCCACCAGCGCTATGGGAACGCGTCCTTCTTCAACGTTCTCGATCAGCGGGCGCATATAAGCCGGCTCGTAGGTAATGTTCAGATCGACGCCCGCCTGGAGCGCCATCGCACCGGCTTCGCTCTGGTTGGGCACGATGTCCTCGTAGATCAGCGTGCCGAAACCACCGCCTTCGCTGGTCACGATGCCCTTGAACCCCAGTTCCTCACGAAGAATTCGCGTGAGCCATTTCTCGGACCCGTGGGCCGGCACGTCTTCGATCTCGGGATAGCCTGCCATGACGCCGAGCGCGCCCGCGTTGAACGCCGCGATCCACGGCGGCAGGAAGTTCTCGCGAAGGGCGCGCTCCGAAAGCTCGATCGAGCCTCGTTCGAGGCCGCTCGTCGGCTCGCTCTGCGTCGGAAAATCGGTCATCAGCGCGATCACCTTGTCCGGCGCGTTGATATTCGATCCCTGAGCGCCGTGCACGATGCTCTCGGCGATTCGCGAGTACAGATAGGGATCTTCCGTAAACGCTTCCTCGTT
>JASHQD010000797.1 GCA_030037755.1 Terriglobia bacterium | reverse complement strand
TCCGGCTCGCTGCTACCGCAGATATCCGCGTTGCGCGCCGCGGGATTGTCCTGGGCTCCCCTTGCCAGACTGAACATCGCGCCCGCACCCGCCGCGGGATCCTGATCGGAGGATCGCAGAGCGCGGCAGGCTGCCGTGTTATAGGCGGAGTCGGTCGGATCCTGGCAAAGCGAAAGCTCGCCCAACCAGATGTCGTGATCCGTGACCGCCATGAAATCGAGCGGCACCGCGAGTTGGCTTTTGACGCCGCCTGGCAGCGTTACCGCCTCGCCGCGCCCGAAACGGTAGGCCATGCGCGGATCGTTCCGGTTACCGAAGCTGTAAGCGTCCAGCGAGTAGCTGGTGTGAACGTGCAGATCGCCGAAGTAAGCGTTGCGCAACGGATTCGGCGCGGGACGAGGTCCGCCGGACGCTGTTTTGCTGGACGACGTGGGTCGCGGCCTGCCGCTGGCGGCGGCTGACCGGTGCAGCAAGATGGCCAGTGTCACGAGCAAAGTCGCGATGATAGCCAGGGGAACCCTTGCTTGGGCTTTGAGTTTGCTGATCTCCATTGCCAAAATCCTCCTCCAGGGTTTCTCAGAGTCCGCCCGCGGACGTGGTCGTGAACAGCGTCGCCAGCTCCGATAGTCCGCGGATCACTGCGCTGGCGTGTACCAGATCGGCGAGCTCCACGCCCGCTCCTGAATCGTCGCTGGAACTCCGTCCGGCACCTTCACGTGCGCCGCGATTGCGTCGTGCGTGCTCCAACGGCACGTCGGATTCTCAAACACTCGCGCGTAGTAGAACGCCCGGTCTGACGCTTTGAAGTCCGGATCGCTCCACGTGGCGCTCAACTCGGATGCGCCTTTATCCGGCGAGTAGCTGCAGTCGCTCAGATCGACCTTCGCCTCGTTGTCCGGGTAGCGATGCGTTGCGGAGTCCGGCGTCAGGCCGTCGGAGCAGACTACGTCGTATACCTGCTCGAACGTCTGACCATTTTCGGCCCAGCCCTTGATGATCTGGATCTTCTGCAGATTGGCGCTGTTCGGATCTTTGGTCGCCCAGACCACCAGCCGCGGCGCCTGAGAATTGGCCGAGCGCTGCGGCAGGTCACCGCCCATCGGAACACCGGTTTTGTACGCCTGTTCCAGCAGGTCGTGACTCTTGTCGAGATCGTCGGGATAGTTCCAACCGGCAAAGAATCGGACGCGAATGCGAGTTCCACTGGTCGCAAACGACTCGCGGCGCTTGAGGGCGTCGAAGATCGACTCACGCGTATTCTGTTCCGCCCATACTCCGGCCAGACCACCTGGGTTGAAGGCCAAGCCCCCAACCGGAAAATCCTTGGAAGACGGTGCCTTTAGCCTCTTCTCTGGTTCGTTGTCGTTCTGTCCCCCTCCACCCGGCCAGTTTTCTTCCTGGGTAGCGCCCGGCGAACTGGAATGAGTGTCGGTGTCGGAGATGAAACCATACTTGAATGGATTCACGCCGTACTGCTGCTCGACGAGAAGGCCCGTCTTGAGCGCATTCCGTACGTAATCGCTGGCGCGGGCGCAGAAGGCCTCCTCGCCGGGTTTGCACGGCTTGAACAACTGCTCGAAATTGCACTGTTCGTCGTTCGTGCCGAGCCCCGGCGAACACTCGGAGTTACCCTTGATCTGAAAGACCTCAATCAAAGGCTCAGTTTTCGCGCGCCGCTGGAGGCCTTCCGATGTAAACGGCGTACCGTCGCTGTTCTTGGTGTCAAGATCCCTGCCCCAGCCAAAGTTGGTGTTATGAGGGATGGAGATCACCTGACAATCTCCCGTGCAGTCCCTCTCCAGCCATTCCCAGAGCCGTTCCGGGGTGTTGTTCAAGTCCACAGCGCTGAATACCGAATCGGGAAGCTTGCCGCCGCGGAAGATGACGTTGCGATGGAGCATGCCGAATCGCTTGAAGTTGGCCGTCCATTCAAAGCCCGCGAAAGTGGCGAACGTGCCGGGCTGATAGAACTCGTCGGCGTTCACCTGGATCTGCTGCCAGATGCTGCGCGCGCGCTGGAAACACTTGTTCTGCTCGTCGGCCGTTGGACTGCCGCATATCTCCTCAGTACGCTCCGAAGGATCCTTCAGTTGAAATTGAAGCATGCTGAACATGGCTTTGGCGCCGGCCTGGGGATCCTGATCCGCGGACCGCAGATCGCGGCAGACCTGCTTGTTGTACGCGGGATCGGTGGGATCCTGGCAGAGCGACAGTTCGCCAAGCCAGATGTCGTGGTCCGTCACCGCCATAAAGTCCAGCGGAACCTTCAGCTGGCTCCGAATGCCGCCCGGGAGCACGACGCTGTCGCCGCGTCCGTACCGATAAGCCATGCGGGGATCATTGCGATTGCCCAAGCCATACGCATCGAGCGAATAGCTGGTGTGGACGTGGAGGTCGCCGAAGTACGCATTTCGCAACGGATTTGGCGCCGTGGCGCTCGCCTGGCGCGACGACGCCGAGGCGTGCTTAGCGTCCGCCGGCACCGCGCGCGCCCGGCGGGGGCGCGCCATCCAGGCGACTCCCGCCAGCGCCAGAATCAGCGTGGAGCAAGCGACAACACTAATCGTTCTGAAGGCCGATGCTCTCGATTCCATGCTGCTCCTCCCAAGCGTCTTCGCAAGCGGTGGCCGCTCACGGCCACCCGTCAACATCCCGTCGCACTGTTAAGTGAGTCAGAGCCGCTACAGCAGCCGTTGTCAATAATCTGCGACCTCATTAGAAGTAAAGCTTCAGCGCGAACTGAATCTCCCGGGACAGCCGCTGGAACGTGTAAGGAGAGCCAGCCGAGGTGATCGCGCCCACACCCGGCGCTCCGATCGTTGCCACCGGGTTGTTGAATTGCGGCGTGTTGAAAATGTTGAAGAGTTCGGCGCGGAACTGCAGGCTGCGGCCTTTGTCTTCGCCGAGATTGAAGTTCTTGAAGGCCGAGAAGTCGAGTTGCCGCGTCGGCGGACCCTGCAGACTGTTGCGGGCCGCATCTCCAAACTCCAGAGTCGGCGGCGCACTGAAGGCCGCCACGTTAAACCACTCCTGCACCGTGCGCTCGTTCGACGGCAGAGACCCGTTGCCCGGCCCGATCAGTTCGGCTCGGGAGCCGCTGCCGATGTTGAGCGTGTTCGTTGCCGACTCGACAGAGAACGGAATGCCGCTGTAGATGCTCAGAATGCCGTTCGTCTGCCATCCCTGGACCACGGTGCGCAGTTTGCCGGTGGTGTGGAAGGGCAGCAGGTACGTGGCGCTGGCCACAAAGCGCTGGGGGATGTTGAAGTCGGCATTTCCGTAATCGAGCCGCAGATTATACGAATCGGTGAAGAGCGCCCCGCCGCTGCCGACGTCGAGCGACGCGTAATCGGTCGCATGACTGTAGGTGTACGCAAGCTGAAAGTTGAGGTTTCCGGTCATGCGGCGCTCGGCCGTGACCTGAAAGGCGTTGTAGCGCGACGTATCGATGTCTTCCACGTCCGTGATTGTTTGATACAACGGAAACGGGCGTCGATCGACGATCGGGGTCGTCCCCGGCACCGGCTGGTTGATGTTCGATTGCGCCTGCAGGTGCGTTCCTGCGGTTCCCACGTAAGCAACGGTCAGGCGAGTGGACTCGGTGAGCTGATCCTGAATCGTTGCGTTCCACTGCTGGGTGTACGGCACCGGAGTGTAGGGCTGCAGAGCATACAGGCTCGATCCGAGAACGGTGCCCGTGGCGGGGTGCGAGAAGCCTGCCGACGCTGGTGTGGCGCCCGTGAAATTGAATTGGCTGTTGGTATAGGCCGAGTTGACCAGCTCCGGCGGATTGGCCGTCAAGTCAAGCGAGAAGGGCACCTGTGGCGCCGAATAGAAGATTCCATACGCGGCCCGCACCACCATCTTGGGAAGGACGTGGTACGCGAGGCCCACGCGCGGCATGAAATCCAACGAGTTGTTGTGCACGCCGCTGGCCGGTATCCCGTCCGTTCCCACCTGAGTGACACCGCCGGAAAGGGGCGTGAAAGCGTAGGCGCGATTGTACACTTCGGTCCACGGATAGCCGAGGTAGTTTTCGTATCGGGCGCCGAGGTTCAAGGTCAGCTTCTCGCTCACCTTGAAGTTGTCCTGAACATAACCGGCCACCTCCGACTGCCGCATGCCGCGTGTCCCGCTGAGAAACTGCAGGCTGCCGGAGATGGGCTTTCCGAGTAGTAGGTCGGCGAGGCCGAGTCCGGTGCCCGAGGTCACGGCGGGATCCGAACTGAACGCAGTGGTGAAGTTCAGCGTGCCGCGGAGATTGGCCGTCTGAAAGACGTTGTACTGCAGCCGCATGAATTCCCCGCCGATGTCGATGGAGTGCCGGCCGCGGATCAGGGTGACGTCGTCGTCCCACTGATAGTTGTTGCTCACGATGGTCGCCGGAAGATTCCCGTAGGACCCCAGCGCCTGCGCTCCGGTGATGTTGATCAGGGGAAGCCCATCGGTGGCAGGGTCTCCGGGAACGTTGCTGCCCGGTATGCCGAGCTGGGTAGCCAGCGCCAGGCCGGCGTTGGCGTCTGTGGAGTCAATGTCGATTCTGGACCAGCCAAAGCGCGCGGAATTGACCGCCGTGGATGAAATCTGGTGCGTCTCGCTCAGCACGGCCTGGTTCGAAGGCTCAAGCGACAGACCCGAAATCGTGCCGCCGACGGCGGGTGCGGGAAGCGGACCCGGCTGGAAAATGTTATCGCGGGCATGACTGTAGCGAACGAAGCCGTTGTCCTTCTCGGAAAACCGGTGATCGACCCTCCCGTCGAATTCGTCTTCAGACAGCCAGCGGATGGGGTCGTAGAGGAAATTGTTGGCGATGCCCGGCAGATTCGGCAACGGATACAGATTCATGATGTTCTGGCCGACGGGATCAATGCGGTCGGCGGGGATGGTGTTTCCCGGAAACGCGGTGCGTGAGTATTCGCCGTCCGGCAGGGAGACTTGCGTCAGTGGATCGTAAATCGTCTCGGGCGCCGCGGAGAAATCTCCTGTCCGGAATGCTGCAGTTGGCACTGTGCTGACGTATGTCAGGCCCTGACGGGTTCGCGTGCCCTGGTAGTCCGCGAAGAAGAACGTCTTGGCATCCTTGGGGCGCCCCAAGGGCCCTCCGATCGTGCCCCCGAACTGGTTCATCTTGAAACCGGGCCGGTTGTGGTCGAAAAAGTTGCGCGCATCGAGGTCGGAGTTGCGCAGATACTCAAACGCGTCACCGTGAAACTGGTCCGTGCCGGACTTGAAGATCAGATTGACGGTGCCCCCGCCGCCGCGTCCAAAGCGCGCATCGGGAACGGAGGTCTCCTCGCGAAATTCCTCGACGGCGTCCAGGGGAGGGAACAGTATGATGCCCAGTCCGTTGTGGTTTTCGTTGTCGCTGATGCCGTCGAGCAGATAATGGTTCTCTTCCAGCCGCAAGCCGTTGACCGTATAGCTGGTGCTGCCGCGCACGGCGCTGAGAGCGACGGTACCCGTGACCTCCGACTGGGCCGGCGCCACGCC